>JAOQAA010000116.1 GCA_025963815.1 Capsulimonas sp. | reverse complement strand
CCGCACCACATCCGCAACACTCGCGGGATCAGGAAGCGTTTCTGCTGAATTGGAGCCACTTGTCGCTTGAGCAAATGCGTGTTGACAACACAAAAGCATTAAAGCCAACACTCCAACCCCACATTGGTTTTTATATATTTTCATCGCAATTGATAAAGCCTTCTGGATTGTCACAGAAGGCGCGCGTTACCACGGCAATTCCGCCTGCGCCCATACTTCGCGGCCCTCGCGGGCGTGGCCGGTTTTGGCGGGACAGAGCTTGAAGTACGGGCAGGTCTTGCAGGCGTCGCCCTCGCAGGGCATCCAGCGGCGCTCTTTTTGGATCGCGCCGGCGGTGTCGTCCACCCAGGCGACGGTTTCGTGGAGATGCTCGCGCGTGCGCGGAGCGGCTTTCTCGACGCCGTGGCGCAGGTAGTAAAGGCGCACGTCGTCCACGGTCAGGCCCAGGCCTTCCCGTACGAGCAGCTGGTAGAAGGAAAGCTGGCGGTCCACGGCGGCGGGGTTGGCGGGAGGCAATTTGCGGTCGAGCTTGTAGTCGACGACGGAGTAGCGGTCGTCCTCACCAAAATCGATCCGGTCGACCTTGCCAGTCAGGGTGTAAGGCCCGAAGCTGCAGCGAACCTTCTTTTCCAGATGGGCGGGAACGCGACGCTTACGCTGCTCGCTGTCGCAGTACATGCGCAGAATTTCTTCGCCGTCTTGATATTCCGTTCCGTCGCGCAGCTCGGGGTACTTGTCCAATTCCCAGACTTGCTCGTAGGCGCGCAGCAATTCGTCAATGCGGACATTGCCGTCTCGCTTCGCCAGATCATGATAGCGAGCCAAAGCTAAGTGGACGCGGCGCTGGAAGCCGAGCCAAGCGATTGGCGGGCGGGGAAGGCGCTCGACGTAGGTCAAGCGGTATTTGAGAGGACACTCACCAAACGTTTTGAGCTTGTTATACGAGACTTGCATGGGCGGCTTTCTCCATGAGGCTCCTTGAGTCTACTATTATTATCCCCATGAGAACACTGTTCTGTACTGTTTTTGCGAAAAAAACGGATTATTGACAAAAATCACATTCCCGTGATACAATACAAACTACTTTGTGAATTAAAGCAACAAAGTAGGATTGCGCGTTGACAGAGTTCGCCGCTGGGCGGGTATCATAATCCATTAGCGTCAAGAAAGAAGAGTTCTTTATGGAGAGCGGAACGAATTTGCTCAGCCAAATCAATAGCCCCGCCGATCTCAAGCCGCTCAACGTGGAGCAGCTTCGGTCCCTTGCGGAGGAGATTCGAGTCTATTTGACCGAGTGCGTGTCCAAGACCGGCGGGCACCTTGCCCCCTCGCTCGGCGTCGTCGAGCTGACCCTGGCGCTGCACAAAGTCTACGATCTTCCCAAGGACAAACTGATCTGGGATGTCGGCCACCAGGCCTATGTCCACAAGATCCTGACCGGACGGCGCGATCAGCTTCCGACCATTCGCCAGCACGGCGGCCTTTCGGGCTTTCTGCGCATCGACGAATCCCCTTACGATCTGTACGGCGCCGGGCACGCGTCCACCTCGATCTCAGCGGCGATGGGCTTCGCCAAGGCCCGCGACTTCCGGGGCGGCAAAGAATCCGTGCTGGCCCTAATCGGCGATGGCGCGCTCACCGGCGGCCTCGCGCTGGAAGGCATGAACAACGCGGCGGACGACGGCACGAACATCACGGTCATCCTGAATGACAACGAGATGTCCATCGCCGAGAACGTCGGCGCGCTCGCCACGTATCTTTCCAAGCTGCGCATGGAGCCGATGTACCAGTTCGCCGAAAGCACCGCCAAGGGCGTGATTAAGGGGCTGCCGATTGGCGGCGGCCTGATCACCAAGGCGGCCCGCGCGGCCAAGCACACCGCCACCCACTTCGCGACGCCCGCCCACACGGGCCTCTTGTTCGAAGAAATGGGCTTCCACTATATTGGACCGATCGACGGCCACAACGTCGAAGCACTGATCGACGTCTTCAATCATGTCAAGAAGATGAAGGGCGCCGTACTCGTTCATGTGCTGACGGTCAAGGGCAAGGGCATCCCCTACGCTGAAGCCGACTCGCGCACCTACCACGGTCTCTCCAAGTTCAGCCCCGACGATGGCAAGATGGAATCGAAGACCGTCGGCGTCAGCTACACCAGCGCCTTCTCAGACACTCTCTGTGACCTGTCGGAAACCGACGACAAGATCATCGGTATCACCGCCGCCATGCCGGACGGCACCGGCTTGAACAAGTTCGCCAAGCTGCATCCCGAGCGCTTCTTCGATGTCGGCATCGCCGAGCAGCACGCCGTGACCTTCGCCGCCGGCCTCGCCGCCGAGAACTTCAAGCCGGTGGTCGCGATCTATTCCACATTCTTGCAGCGCGCTTACGACCAGATCGTCCACGACGTCGCGCTCCAGCATCTCCCCGTGCGTTTCTTCCTGGACCGGGGGGGCCTGGTCGGTGATGACGGCGGCACGCACCACGGCGTATTGGACCTCTCCTACCTGCGCTGTGTCCCAAACATGGTGATCGCCGCGCCCAAAGACACCGACGAACTGCGCGCCATGGCCCGCTTCGCCCTCGCCTACAATGCCGGCCCCATCGCCGTTCGCTACCCGCGTGGCGGCGCGCGCCAGCTGTCCGATGAAAACACGCCCGAGATTATTTTGGGCAAGGCCGAAATCTTGCAAGACGGCGGCGATGTCGCTCTGATTGGCCTGGGCGCCGGCGTGGAAATCGCACTCGACGCCGCCACGCTGCTCGCCGAGCAAGGCATTCACGCCACCGTCGTTAACGCCCGCTTCTGCAAGCCGCTCGACGCCGAAACCATTTTAGAAGTCGCTCAGCGCTGCGGTCGCGTGATCACGATCGAAGACGGCGCCACGACCGGCGGCTTCGGCTCCGGAGTCTTAGAACTGCTCGCCGACCACGGCGTCCACATTCCCATCGCCCGCATCGGCCTGCCCGACGAGTTCATCGAGCACGGCCCCGTCCCCGTTTTGCGCGAAATGGTCGGCTTGACGGCGCAAGCCGCCGCCGCGAAAGCGCGCGAAATGGTTGGGACGCGACGCGAGAATGCTTACGCAGCGGTGTAAGAGCGGCCCTCATCCCCCGCCCCTTCTCCCAATTCTAGGAGAAGGGGAGTCAGAGCTTTTGTTTTGTTCAGATCAGAAATCCTAACCTAAAATCTCAATCTTTCTCCGACTCCCCCTCTCCCAGAATTGGGAGAGGGGGCCGGGGGGTGAGGGCCTCCTTCGAAATCCTATGGCAAAAAAAGCAAGACTTCCTATCAATCCAGCTCCCGTCCAGCAGCGTCCCGCCTGGATCGGCTTCGCCGTCACCGGCCTGATCGCCGCCGCGTGCGGCGCCGCGATCTCGGCTTCGATCCTGCCGAAGGCCGCTCCGCCGAAGGCCGCACCTGTGGCGGCGATTGCTCCGGTCGCGCCCACACCTCCGGCGGCGCCGGCCGCCGAGACGAACGCGCCCGCGCAGACTGCAGCCGGCATGCCGCCGCCGCAGCTGGTCATGGATCTGCCGCCAGCGAAGATCGCGCTGAATATGGGCAACTGGTCGTACGATCAGAAGAACTGGCAGATCGCGATCGCCTACTATCAGGAGGCGATCCAGCGTGGGTTGAACAGCCCGGACGTTCTGACGGATCTCGGAAACGCTTATCGCTTCTCAGGGCAGCCGCAAAAAGCGCTGAATCAGTACTTCCTCGCCCAGAAGAAGAATCCCGCGCATGAGACCAGCCTTTACAACCAAGGCGATGTCTACGCGAGCGATCTCGGCGACGCCAAAAAGGGCGTCGCGATCTGGAAGGAATACCTGACGAAATTCCCCAACGGTGTCCATCACGAGCAAGCGGCGCACTGGATCGAAATTACCGAAGCGCATTCTGGCGCCAATACGAGTAATGCTCCGGCCGCTCCCACCCAATAATATGAGTGTGAGAGCGATTTAGCGCTCCACAAACCGCCCGTGTGGAATTTAGTGAAGCGCGGCGCAACCCTTTCTCTCGAACGGCCCGGACGCTATTTAGAGCGCCGGGCCTTTCGTCTTTGTTGACATTCCGGCGGACCGGGTATAATAATGTCATGGCAGGACATACACACGGCGCGACAAGCGGACGGCTTCTCTGGATCTCCCTGGCGCTGACAATCACCTTTGTCGCCGTGGAGCTTTTTTATGGCCTGCGCGCACATTCGCTGGCCCTGGTGTCCGACGCCGGACATAACGCGAGCGACGCGCTTGCGCTCGGCCTCGCCGCCTACGCGGTCTGGGTCGCCCGCCGGCCCGCCGGCCCCGGCAACACCTTCGGCTACCACCGTGTCGCCATCCTCACCGCCTGGTTCAACGCCGCCGCACTCGTCGTGATCGCGATCATGATCCTGGTTGAGGCCTGGAACGTTTTTCTCCATCCCCAGCCACACATTCAAGCCGGCCTGATGATGGGCGTCGCCGCCGTCGCGTTCGTGATGAACACCGTGATCGCCTACTGGCTGAGCGGTGACAGCCACAACAGTCTCAACGCGCGCGCCGCCTATATCCACATGGCTGGCGACGCCCTATCTTCCCTCGGAGTTCTGATCGCCGGCGTCGTCGTCCACTTCACCGGCTGGACGCTCGCCGACCCAATCGTCTCCGTGATGATCGCCGCGTTTATTCTCTACTCGTCCTGGGAAATCATCATCGACGCCACGAACGTCCTGCTCGAAGGGACGCCCAAGGGAATGGACATCACCAAACTTGTCGCCGCCATCAAAAGCGTCGCCTGCGTTCGTGACGTCCACGACCTGCACGTCTGGACCGTCGGCGACGGCATCATCTTCCTGAGCTGCCACATCGTGCTGCCCGAAGAGTTCACCGTTATCCAAAGCTCCACCGTCGTCTCCGCCGTCAACCACAAGCTGCACGACGACTTTGGGATCGGCCACGCCACCATCCAGGCGGAAATCGGCGACTGCAACGGGTGCAACATGGACCCAGAAGAGCTGTTCTGCTTCCTAGAGTCGCATTCTCGCGGATGCGGGCACGATCACTAGGGACCTATCCCCACCGAATCCCTCCGCACTAATTCCCCTGCAAACAATCTCTGCTGTGGCGCAAGCCCTGGATCACGGATCTGCGCGAGCAGTATCTCCGCCGCCCCGCGCCCGATCTCCTGAAATGGCTGGCGCACCGTCGTCAGCGGAGGGGTGGTCACGTCGGCGCCAAGGTCATCGACGCTGACCAGGGAGATGTCGCTCGGGACACTGGCGCCGGCGGCGGTGAGGGCCGAGAGGAGGAGGCGGGAGACGCCGTCGCTGAAGCTGAAGATGGCGGTGGGACGCTCGTCCAGCGGCAGGGTCAGCAAGCCAGGCGCCCAGGAGCGAATGTCCGGGATCTCGCCAATCCATCGTTCGTCGATTGGCAGATCGGCTTCGGCGAGGATCTGCCGGTAGCCTTCCTCACGCTGCCAGCTGGCGCGCGTCTCATGCGGGCCACGGCAGTAGGCGATCCGTTTATGCCCTTGACTGAGCAGTTCCCCCATCGCCGTGCGCGCGGCGGCGAGGTTGTCGATCTCACAGGACGACGACAGGGCGTCATCTCCCGAATTCCCCACTAAGATATGCGGAAACCCGCGTTCGCGCAGAGTACGGACAAGTTCGTTTCCGACTGAGGGCGACACGACGATCAGGCCGTCGCAGCGGCCGTCGCAGTAGGTCCGGATACTGAGCAAAGGGTCTTCGTAGAACAAGCGACTGGTGAAGATCAGGGAGTTGTGGCCCATTTCGTCCAAAACGTTGTGCAGGTTGTCGAGCATCGCCTGAAAATAGCGGTCGCGCGTGGCGGAGCCGACCGCGAGACCGAGGGTCAGGCAGTCTGGGAGCGCGGCGCGCTGCAGCGATTGGCGCGGGCGGTAATTGGTCTGACGGATCGCCGCCAGAACGCGCTCACGCTTTTCTGGAGAGACTTTTCCTGGACGATTATTCAGGACGTATGAGACCGTGGCGAGCGAAACGCCGGAGATATGGGCGATGTCTTTGATGGTTGGCATGGATTTTTCAATTTGGGAGCGACCCTTCTATTATACTTCATTCCCGCGCCGACAAAAAATCTCTTGACGGACAGCGGGCTGAGAGTTATAATGAGCCAATTGAAACATTTCAACTCCAGTCCATCGTCGCTGAAGGAGATCGTATGCGTTCCCCAGTCATTTCTCGATCAAAGCGCGCCGCCAAACCGTTCGGCGGCCTGCCGCTGCTGGCGGCGGCCGCGCTGCTGACGCCAATAGCGTCGTCGGCCCAGGCCACATTTCCCTTCCAAAACTCCAAGCTCCCCATCGAAAAGCGTGTGGATGACATCGTCTCGCGCATGACGCTGCCCGAAAAGGCGGCGCAGATGGGAACCGACGCCCCCGCGATCCCGCGCCTCGGTATTCCCGCCTATTACTGGTGGAGCGAATCGCTGCATGGATACGCCTACGGCGGCAAGAGCTTTGATACGGTCTTTCCGGAGCCGATCGGTCTGGCGGCGACATTCAATATCCCCCTGCACGCCAAAGTCGCCAGCGCCATCGGCGACGAGGACCGCGCCGAGTTCAATCGCACTAACGCCGCCGGCAAGCCGACGCCGTTTTATGGTCTGACGTTCTTCG
>JAOQAA010000077.1 GCA_025963815.1 Capsulimonas sp. | reverse complement strand
GCGCTACTTTTGGGAAGTAGAAGCCGAGAGTTCGAGTCTCTCCACCCCGACCAAGCAAATGCTCCTGTACGCCGTTGGCGATCAGGAGCATTTTTGCTGTCAGGCGTGTTTTATTTACGAAGGCGTTATTTGCGGGGCAGCACGCGCCATGTGACGCCATGCACAACGCCAGTGCTGAGTGAAGCGAAGCGGCGGAACTGCCCAGGCGTCAGATCGAAATGGTTGCAGCCGGTGTCGGTGATCTTCACGCGCATGGAGGTTCCGCCACGCGAGAGCAGAACCCAGGAGCCGCGCGGCGCCAGATTGGACGCGGTACGGCCATGGCGATCACGGTAGAACGTGCAGTACGTCGTACCAGCGCCATGATGGCTCTTGTTGCGAGAAGGATGCCGGCCTCGCGCATGTGCGCTGGGAAGACAGGCGCCGACCAGAGCAAGCGCGAAGACAGGGGTCAAGAAACGGGTTGGCGATAAACCGAACATGGATTCGTCCTCCGGGAATTACGGTGCAGATAAGTTCACTCTCATTCCCTGGGATTCCTTCATGAAAACCCGGGAATTTGACGGCTCGCGGCGCTCGATTGCGTTGACAATGGAATCGCCGCCATGCTAAAATATCGGTAGGATGCTCGGCGAACATTAGTCGCCGAGCCTGCGTTGTGGAGGAATCTCTTGAAAGCAAGTTGCATGGTCTGCGGATCGGACTTCGAAGTTGAGCGGGACCGGGGACAGATCATTGAGATCGACAGTGTCGGGCATTACATCTGCCATCGCGATTGGCCGGGCTTTAACGCCGGCGTCGATCTTCAAAAGCGCGTGCAGGACACTCAGCGGTTATCCGACGATGAAGAGCTGATGCAGCGGCGCGAGCAGTCCCGGCAGGCGCTGTCGGATTTCAACCAGACGCCCCGTGATATTGTCGCGAAGCTGGATGAATATGTCATCGGGCAGGAACGCGCCAAGCGCGACGTCGCCGTCGGTCTCTACGATCACCACCGGATCCACCAATCGGATGTTGAGAGCAAAGAGCTTGGCACAACACCCGAGGTTGAGCTGGAAAAGGCGAATATTCTTCTCGTCGGCCCTTCCGGCAGCGGCAAGACACTGATCGCCAAGACGCTGGCCCGCTCGCTCGGTGTTCCCTTCGCTTCCGCCGACGCCACAAGCCTCTCCCCCACGGGATACACCGGAAACGACGTCGAAAGTGTTCTGACCCCGCTTTACTTAGATGCGGGCGAGGATCTAGAGTGGGCGGCGCGCGGCGTCGTCTTCCTGGATGAGATCGACAAGATCGCGCGCAAGAGTCAGGCGAACCCGTCGATCACCCGCGATGTCAGCGGCGAGAGCGTCCAGCACGCCCTGCTGAAGCTGATCGAAGGCACGATGGCGCAATTGCCATTAGGAGCATCAGGCCGCAAACACCCAGATGCGCCGCCGGAATACATCGATACCAGCAAAATCCTCTTCATTGGCGGCGGCGCCTTTGAAGGCCTACCCGAAATCGTCGCCAAGAAGATGAAACGCCAGACCGAACGCACCATCGGCCTGCGCGCCACGCCCGCCGCCATTTCCGGCGATCCGCAGCGCGATTTCCAAATTCTCTCGGAAGCGCCGATGGAAGTGCTGATTGAAAGTCTGATCGATTACGGCTTCGTTCCGGAGCTCGCCGGCCGCCTCCCAATCATCGTCCCGCTTGCGCCGCTCACCAAAGAGCAGATGCGCCGCGCCCTGACCGAGCCGAAGAACGCTATCGTCCGCCAGCAGATCGAGCTGTTCCACCGCGACGGCATCGAGCTCATCGTGACTGAAGCCGCTCTGGACAGCATCGTCGAAAAAGCGACTTCCATGAAGACCGGCGTCCGCGCCTTGCGCTCCCTGGTCAAGGGAATGACCAGCCGCGCCCGCTACGAAGTCAGCGGCGATCCGAAGGTAATCGGTGTGGAAGTCGGCCCCGAGTCGCTGGAAGATCCGTCGATTTACAGCGTAGTGCTGAAGGTCGGCGAGACACTGCAAAAGAAGACAAGCCACGAAGCAGGATTCGCGCGAGCGGTGTGAGAGGCCCTCACCCCCCTCTCCCAGAATTGGGAGAGGGGGCTGGGGATGAGGGCCCCGCGAAGCGCAGTGAAGTCTCCCTTATCACCACCACGAACTCCCACCCCCATGCAAAACATTTACCTCATCACTATCTCCGGTCCTGATCGCGCCGGCCTCACCCGCTCGCTCACGGATATTCTGGCGAAAGCAGACGCGACAGTTCTCGACATCGGCCAGTCCGTCATTCATGATGCGCTGACACTGGGCGTGATGTTTCGCGCTGAAAGCGATACAGTGGATACACTTGGCCCCGCACTTGAGGCCCAGAGCTTGGGAGTGACGGTTCACGTGACGCCGGTATCGCAGGAGAGTTTTCAGGAGTGGATCGACACACAGCATCAGCAGCGGTTTATCGTGACCTTGCTGGGCGCACGGATCACGACGGCGCAGCTGGCGCTGGTGACGCGCCGGTTTGCTGAGCATGGCCTGGAGGTCGCCCGAATGGAGCGGCTGTCTGGGCGGGACGCCTCGGCCAATCTTGCCGCCCCCCGATTGTGCATTGAGTTCGCTGTTACGGGCAGTAACGCCGATCCCAAGGCGCTTCGTCAGTCACTGCTTTCGCTGGCGGATTCCGAGGGGTTCGATATTGCCGTGCAGGAGGATTCGATCTTCCGGCGCAATCGCCGTCTCGTCGTGTTCGACATGGACTCCACGCTGATCCAGATGGAGGTCATCGATGAGCTCGCGCGGCGCGCCGGAGTTTACGATCAAGTCAGCGCCATCACGGCGTCCGCGATGCGCGGCGAGATCGATTTCCCCACGAGTTTCCGGCGGCGCATGGCGCTGATCAAAGGTCTGAGCGCCGACGTGCTGGACGACATTGCCGGCCATCTTCCGCTCACGCCGGGAACGGAGCGGCTGATGCGGACTCTCAAGACGCTTGGCTACAAAACCGGGATTATCTCTGGGGGCTTCACCCACTTCGCACGCCGATTACAGGCCGATCTGGGATTTGATTACGTCTACGCGCACGAGCTGGAAATCGTCGACAATCAATTGACGGGGGAGATCCTGGGCGAGGTCATCGACGGAAATCGCAAGGCGGAAATCCTGCACGAAATCGCTGATCGGGAAGGGATTGCTCTGGCGCAAACGATCGCCGTGGGTGACGGAGCAAATGACTTGCCCATGCTGAGCGTCGCCGGCATCGGCGTCGCGTTCCACGCCAAGCCGCTGGTCCGCGAGAAGGCGGAACATTCGATTTCACTGATGGGATTGGATGCGCTTCTGTATCTGCTGGGGATTCGGGATCGGCACGTGGCGGACTAGCGAGCGCCCTACTCCACCGGATCTTCGTTCACGCCGAGGCGATGGATGTCCATGACATCCGTCAGACGCTGCAATCGCACCATTACGGCGGCGATATGCGCGGTGTCGGCGGCGTCGAAGCTGATCTGCATGACGGCGGTGTGGTTCGGCAGTGAGCGGGTGCGGATCGCCTGGATGTTGGTCTTCGCTTCGCTGAAAAGTTTCCCGACGTCTTCCAGCAGGCCGATGCGGTCGGCAAGCTCCACTTTGATATCCGTAAGGTAACGC
>JAOQAA010000070.1 GCA_025963815.1 Capsulimonas sp. | reverse complement strand
CTTGTCGTGCCGCTTGGCCCCGATCGCCTGGGCCGCGTCCTCGATCACGAACAGCCCGCGCGGGCCGGCGATGTCGTTGATCGCCTCCATGTCGGCGAGCTGGCCGAACAGGTGCACCGGCATGATCGCCTTAGTCTTGGAGGTGATCTTCGCGGCGGTCTTTTCGGGGTCAAGATTGAACGTGGAGGGATCGATGTCGGCAAAGACAGGAGTGGCGCCGGCGAGGCAGATCGTTTCGGCGGTGGCGACAAAGGTGAAGGGAGAGGTGATGACTTCATCCCCCGGCCCGATGCCCAGGGCCTCCATCGCGAGCAGCAGCGCATCGGTGCCCGAGTTCACGCCCAGCGCGAACTCCGTGCCGCTTTCGGAGGCGATCTCCGCCTCCAGCTTCGCGACGTTCGGGCCGAGGCCGAACTGACAGCTGTCCATGACTTCATTGAACGCCGCCGTCAGCTCCATGCGTAGGGCGCCGTGCTGCGCCTGTAGGTCCGCCATTCCCGCCTTGATAATTGTATCTTCCAAAAGATCGTTCTGCCTTTGCTGCTAAAGTAAATCGTGCGCGCCGCGCGCTTTCAGGGTTTCGACGATCTGCTTGACGTCTTCCGAACGCGATTTCGGGCAGATCAGCGTGGCGTCGGGAGTGTCGATCACGATGATGTCTTCGAGGCCGATCGTCGCGATCAGCCGGTGAGGACTGTAGATCAGCGAGCCCGTGGTGTCTACCCCGATGTGGTCGCCGATGACGACGTTTTCCGAAACGTGCTTCTCATGGCTGAGGACTTCCGCGAGACGGGCCCACGAGCCGACATCGTTCCATCCGATATCGGCGGGAACCACGGCGACCTTATTCGCCTTTTCGGCGATGGCGTAGTCGAAAGAGATCTTTTCCAGCGTCGCGAAGTGCTCGGCAAACCCTTCGGCGTCTCCTGCTTGCAAGGCCTCGGCGGCGGCGATGAACCCCTCCTCGGACTGCGGCAGATGCGTCTGGAACAGCGAGCGCAGCGTCTTCACCGTCGCGATGAACATGCCGGCGTTCCAATAAAAGCCGCCTTGGGCCAGATACTCCTCGGCGACTTCGCGCTTCGGCTTTTCCCGGAACTGCGTCACGGTGAGCGCCGGCGAGCCTTCAGAGATCGCCGCGCCGCTTTGAATATACCCAAAGCCCGTATCGGGACTGGTCGGCTGGATGCCGACGGTGACGAGATAGCCCTGCTCGGCGGCCTTCGCGGCTTCGAGTAAAATGTCTCGGAACACACGGTCGCGCAAAATGACATGGTCGGCGGGCAGTACCACCATCACGGTGTCCTCGCCGCGAACGCGCTCGATCAGCGCGGCCATCACTCCGATCGCCGGAGCGGAATCGCGTCCCTGCGGCTCGCCGACGATATTCTCGGGCGGAACTTCTGGAAGCTGCTCGCGCACGGGGGCGACATGCCTGGCGTTGGTGATGATAAAGAGCTGCGCGGGCTCGATCAGCGCCTCCACACGGTCCGCAGTTTCCTGGAGCATGGTGCGGCGGCTGACGATATCCAGAAACTGCTTAGGGGTAGTCTGACGGCTGCGCGGCCAGAGGCGCGTTCCGCCGCCGCCTGCGGGAATCACGACGGCGATGTTGGATTTCGACAAGGATAGGGCTCCTCAAGCGTGTCGGCGCTGTGCATGCCGTGCTTGAGAGTGTACCAAATTTCACAAAGTCCTGTCAATTGGGGGAAGGGCGAGGGAAGCTGCTCAGAATATCCATGATGGACAAATGACGGCGTAAATCTTCGTGGGTTAATCCCACCCGCAAGCGGGCATATTATACGCGTTCCATCGCTCATGGAAAATTAAGAACACGACGGCTCACGAAAGGCGAAAACAGTTGCAGGGAGTTTTGATCTATAAGTGCCGCCTATGCGGCGGCCGGGAATTTGTGATGGTAGAGGATATCCAGGCCGCGATGCTGCTCGTGAGAGTGGTGCACGAGCAGGATGCGACGGATATCGTCATTCCCCATCGCTGCGATAACGGCGACTATGGCGTCGCCGATCTGCAAGGCGGGCGGGAAACGATGGCGGCTTAACACCGGGGAAAGCGTTGACATCGCTGCCCCCTCCGTGATACAGTACGCAGGCTCTGCTTTTGCGCTGCTCAGCGCGAATCTCCATTTCCAAAGCTCCGGAGGAATTTATGCCGCTATCCACGCGTTCACTCTCTTTTGCCGTGATGGCAGCCGTGCTTGCGTCCTCGTATGGCGCATTCGCGGCGAAGACGCCGATCCGAACGCGGACGATCCATGCCGAGCGTGGCAAGCGTTACGACGCCACCACGAAATACCCGGTTCTGATGGACAGAACGCCACTGGCGGCGCTGGCGAACCAGACGATCGCCGCCGACGTTCGAAAAGAGCAGGGTGAGTTTATCCAGATGGCGCTGCGTGAGACCGCGAAGGAGCCTCAGGAAAACCCCTATGGATACGATGTCTCGCCTGCGTATCAGCGCTATTGGAAGCCGGGACTTTACAGCGTCGCCCTGGAGTTCTACCAATTCACTGGCGGCGCACACGGATATTCTTATCGGGTGATGTACAACTTCGCGATGATTGACGGCAAGCCCCGGCGAATGCTCCTCAAGGACTTCTTCAAGGACGGTTCGAACTATCGAGCGCAAGTCGAGAAGACCTTAATGTACAAGCTGCATCACGACGAGCGCGCGGAGTTCATCCGGGAGGTTTCTCAGCTTTCTCCCGCTCAGCTCAATCGCTTTACGGTCGAACCCGACGGACTACGTTTTTGGTTCAACCCGTATGAAGTCGCTTCCTACGCACGCGGTCCCGTGGACATCAAGCTTAAGTTCGCCGATTTAGGATCGGACTTCCGGCGCGAGCTTGTGCCCGCGCGCTGATTACTTCAGCCGTTTACGGCCTTCGCGAGCGGCGGCTTTATGACGAGCGCCCAGCGCTCCATCTCGGCGCGCAGTTCGGCTGGCTTGATCGGTTTGCCCACGTAGGAATCCATGCCGGCGAGGAGGCAGCGCTCGCGGTCGCCCGACATGGTGTGCGCGGTCATCGCGACGATTGGCGTGCGCCGCCCGGTCCCATTCTCTCGCGCCCGGATTTGGGTGGTCGCCTCGAACCCATCCATTTCCGGCATTTGAATGTCCATCAGCACAAGATCGTATGGGATTTGGACGAGCGCGGCCATGGCTTCCAGACCGTTTCCAACGGCGTCGATACGGCAGCCCATCTTTTCCAGCATTCGGATCGCGACCTTCTGATTAATCGCGTTGTCTTCCGCCAGCAGGATATGCAGGCCGATGGGGGCTCTGCCCTCAATGGTCTTCGTGAATTGCAGGCGGGGATGTCCCGCATCCACCGATGTGTCGAGCGCCGTCATCAAAGCATCGAATAAACTGGACTTGCGCACAGGCTTCATCAAAGACGCCGTGAATCCGCGCCGCGCCATTTCGGCGCCATTGCCGATCAGGTTCGACGACGACAGCAGTACGATCGGAATCGCGGCGAACTTCGGATCGTTTTTGATCGCGTCAGCCGTCTCCTGACCATTCATCTCCGGCATCATCATATCCAGAATAATGAGATCGATCGGCTCTGTTGTGGAGGTGAGCAGTTCCAGACTTGCTTGTCCCGACTCCGCCACAATCGGCTCGCAGCTCCAGGAGCGCAGTTGTTCGCGCAGAATCGTTCGGTTCGTCGCGTTGTCGTCGACGATGAGAACACGGCGGCCGGCGAGCGACCGGGGCATATCCTGCTCGGTCAGCGGCGCATACGGCTGTTTCGTCAGAGGCAGTTCAAGCCAGAAGACGCTGCCCTGGCCGAGCGCGCTTTCGACGCCGATCGCGCCGCCCATCAACTCCGTCAGCTGGCGGCAGATCGTTAGGCCCAAGCCCGTACCGCCGTATTTGCGGGTGGTGCTTCCATCGGCCTGTGTAAAGCTTTCAAAGACTGCGGCCTGCCGGGCGGGGGCGATCCCAACGCCGGTATCGCGTACGGAGAGCCGAAGCCTGGCGCGCGTCTCGTTATTGCCGAGCACCGTGACTTCGAGCACCACTTCGCCGCCGTTGGTGAATTTGAGCGCGTTGCCCAGGAGATTACTCAGGATTTGGCGGATACGGCCGGAATCGCCCTGCAAAAGTCGCGGGCAATCGGCGGGGACCGACGCAGCGAGTTCCAGCCCTTTTTCCCGCGCCTGCGGTGCGAAGAGGTCCAGCGTTTCTTCGACCAGGTCGCCCAGATCAAAGTCGATTGTTTCAATCATCATCTTGCCGGCTTCGATCTTTGAGAAGTCGAGGATATCGTTGATGATTCCCATCAAGGCGTCGCCGCTGCTGCGGATCGTCTGAGCGTAGTCCCGCTGCTCGGCGGTTAGCGCCGTTTCCAGCAAAATACCCGTCATGCCCAGGACGCCGTTCATAGGAGTGCGAACTTCATGGCTCATGTTGGCGAGGAACTCGGACTTCGCCCGCGTGAACGCAATGGCCTGATCGCGCGCCTCCACCAACTCCAGAGCCTGCCTCTCCAGCTGAACCTTCTGCTCGGCAAGTGCGCGGGTGCGCTCGCGCACCCGTCGCTCCAGATCGCTGTGCGCGCGGCGGAGATCCTCCTCGGAACGCATTCGAGCTGAGTTTTCGGCTTCCAAACTCAAATTGCTGACGCGTAGATCTTCCGTGCGCTCCTCGACGCGGCGCTCCAATTCGTCATGCGCCCATTGAAGGGTCAACGCTTCGCTGCTTCGGCGTTTCAAATCTTGCTGAATGAGAATGAACAGCAATACTAATAGAAGAAATGCGAACCCGATGACGCAAATCAGGCCTAACTGCATCAGGGCGCTGTTGGCCTGAGAGGTTTCCGCCCGGCTGCGCAGCAGAATGTCTTCTTCCTTCTGCATCGTATCGATAATCTTGGCGTAGCGCGCCATTACGATTTCGCCGGCGCCGATTTCCCTTACCGCCTCTGCTTGTCCTAGCGTTCCACGAAGCAGAGCCACATTGTCCAAACTTCGGAGCCGCGCCTGAGCGGCCTCGCGCAGAGCCGATATCCGGCTCTGCTGTCGTGGGTTGTCCCGCGTAAGGAAGGCGATGCGGTCGAGATGCAGCGCTACCTCTTGCGATGCGCTCTTGTATTCGTGAAGATTGACTTTACTCTCAGAAGCGGCAAACGCCTGCGCTGACGCCTCGCACGATTCCATGGAGTTTAACGCTCCGTGGAGCTCTCCCTGAACTTCGTAAGTATGCGATACCCATCTTTCAGATTCGAAATAAAAACGCGTGTATCGGTATGCGAAGAATCCCGTCGCGCCGAGCAGAACGAGAGTTAGCACAAAACCGATAAGTATTTGCTTTTCTACTGATAACTTCACGAGGATGATTATCGGCGATTTTCGCGGAGGACTGGAGGAAATCGGTCTCCGTCACGCTGCGGGGCGGCGGCGCTGAATGAGTCCGATGGCGAGTACGACGAGCGTGGCGCCCAGAATTGCCTGGGGAGTAATGGCGTCGTGCAGAACGACCGCTCCGATCAGTGCGCCGAAAAGTGGCTGGACAAACAGAAATACGGAGATTTCGCTGACCTGGATTCGCTTGATCAGCGTGAACCAGATCGTATACGCGAGCACCGTGCAGGGAATGACAAGATAAGCGAAGCTCCAGAGCGCGCCGGCCGTCAGTACGATCGGCTTGGCCGATGTGAACAGCTCCCAGAGGGCAAACGGCGTCAGAGCGATCGCGCCGGCCGCCATCTGGTAAGTGATCACCGCCATGGGGGGGTAGCGCGAAACAAGCTTTTTGCCGACGATCGAGGAGAGCGCCTCGAAGGTCAGCGCCAGCGCGATCATCAGGCCGCCCAGTTCTCCTCCGCTCCAGTGCAGCAGCGAACCGCCGTGCGAGACGATCAGAAGAACTCCCGCGAGGCCCGATGCGATCCCTAGCGCCTTGGTCAGCGGCATTGGCTCTCGCAGCAGGATCCAGGAGAGAATGGCGAGATAAACGGGCTCCGTCGCCATGAGCAGCGAAGCGTCCGCCACCGTCGTGTGCTTAAGGCCCGCGTAGTAAAGCAGATACGTCAGCGCGAGACCCAGCACGCCCATCGCCCAGAAGCGTCCCCAGTCACGACGCGCGACGCGCAGATCGACTTTACAGACTCCCGCCACGCCGTACATCAGCACAGCAGAGAGCGCAAAGCGCGCAAAGGCGAGCATCATGGGAGGAAAACCGCCATCCATGGCTCTTTTGCCGGCGAAAGACGATGCCCCCCAGATCATGTTGATTGCTATCAACAAGAGGGCGGCAGCGGGCGTGACTCGTGGAGCGACGGCGGATGGAGGAGCCGGCTGGGCGGGATCGAGCGGGTCGGATGGATCGCGCCGGGCGGCGTTGCGTTGCATACTTGATTCTAACGCGACGGCGGACACGAAGTCAACGAAAGCCGCCTCTAAGGGATTAACATTCGATTACAATCAGGCAAGCGGAAGGTAATCGACGATAGGGATAAAAGTCTCGTGCGAAAAACTTGTACAATTTTTCGTGATCCGGGAACTTACGAGGAACAGTGCGCGTAGTAATATTTAGCGCATGTCCTCCTTTTAATCATCCGTCAGCTGTGACGGAGCCTGCAGCCGATCCGCTTTACGCGGACCGGAGGCAGGTTTTTTTTTGCCCGGGTGAAAATGACCGCTGGCGTGAGAGGAGCGGCCGTTTGAGGCCGCCAGATGCTTCAGCGCATCAGCTTCCGGTTGCGCAATACGATCCGCTGCTGCTCGAAGATGTAGGCGATGATGGCCTCTCGATCGTCTTCCGACATCTCCGGCGGCCCGAGGAACGCAAGGCGGACGAGATAGATGCGGCTGGTTCCCTGCGAGGCGATATGGCAGTCCAGAGATTCAGCTTCGACATCGATCTGCTCGCCGTCATTCCCGGCGGGAACGCGTACCGTAACACGCAATCCGCCGGGAATGGGCTTCGGGGCGGCGAGCAGCGCTCCGCCGCCGCTGATGTTCACCAGGCGTCCCGCCATGCGGATGGAGCCGTCGCCGCCGCGTGACGACACGCGGAACGAGGTCGGCGCGTGCAGCGGCAGCCGGAAGAACTCGCGTCGCTGCACCTGAGTTACCTGTCTTGGACGCAGGATAGTGATCGTGGCGGAGCGGCTAGAGCCGCCGACCCGGGTGGAGAACTTGAACAGGCCGCTGCCCCGGACGAACGAGACGACGACTGCGGCGCGCGCCGGCAGCGCCAGCCCGGCGGGGCCGGAGGCGGGCGCTTCGGTCTTAGCCGTATCCCAGACGCCTTCCGGATCGAAGATCCCCTGTTCGGCGGTGTCCAGAACGAGACGCCGCATCGTGACCATGCGGACCGTCGCGTAATACACGCCGACGCGGTCGCCCTGCGCCAGCTGGATCCGCACCGCTTCGCCGACCGTAGGCAGGCGGGATGATGTCCGCGCTGGCTGCTCATCGATCGGGGTCCAAAGTTTCCAGAAGTCCATGGCGTTTGTCAGCTTCCTTCCGCGCCGAGGCCGTTTTTCTGCTCGCCTGCTTTCGCGGTAAGCATCTCGCTCTGCGCGGATTTTTCCAGGGAAGCGGCCTTATCGCCCTGGGCGGCGTCGGAGGTCTCGATATAGGTCATCAGCACGGCGGCTTCCTGAGCGATCAGATTGATCGCGAGCTGTCGATGCAGGTGCGAGAGCTTGAGCGCGGCGGGCGGGGTGACGTTGCGGACAAATTCCGCAAGCGCCTGCGCGTCGGCCGCCACTTTTTTCGCGGTGTCGTAGAATTGCTCGTGCGAGCTTTTCTTGGCGTCAAAGGCTTCGCGCGCCGTGGAAAGCCCGGTCAGCAGAGCGTCGGCGCGGTTCTTGATAATGCTCAGAGACATCGGATACCGGGTGGCTCCGAGCTGCGCGAGCATTTCCTGCGCGTCGGCGTAGCGCGACTGCGCTCCGTACATTCGCGCGAGCTGCGTGACGGCCCGGTGACCGCCGGTCGCCGCCTCGATCGACTGCGCTGTCTTATACTCTGTTTCGGCCTGATCCAGAGACCCATCGTTCCAATAGGCGTCGGCGAGCCCGATATGCGCCGAGACATCCTGCGGATTTTTCGTGACAAGCGCTGTGTAAAGCGTCACGGATCCTTCGGAGCTGGCGTTCTCATCGTCGAGCCCGATTAAAAATTCCTTGATGGGTACACTGTCCGGTGAGACCTGCAGCGCGCGTTTGGCTTCGTCGAGCGCTTTATCTCGGAAACCGCCCTGAAGATACGCCTGCGCGAGCGCCAGTCTCGGCTGCGCCGCGCGCGGGGCGCCGTCCACGGCCTGGCGATACAGTGAGATCGCCATCGCGACCTCGCCGCGCGCCAGCGCCGCATCGCCTCGGCCGATCAGCGGCTTGACCGCCGCCATCTGCCGCGCGATGACGTCGCCGCCGCCACCGGGATTGGTCGCGGTATTCTGTAGAACGCCGCCTACGGTCACCGTGACAATCGGCGGCGGCTCCACAGCGTCGCCGCTGCCCGGCGCAGGCTTGGTGGCGACGACAACCGGCGGCGTGGGCGGCGCTGCGGGGGTGGGAGTGGTCTTCACTGGGTCTGGCGCCACGGTCGCAGTTATGGTGGGAGAAGCCACCGGCGGCGTCACGACTACGGGCGGCTCTGGCGTGACTGGAGTTACGGTCGGCTTCGGCGTGGGGACGGCGGCTACCACAACGGGAGGCGTGTCTGGCTTCGCTGCTGGCGCAGGCGCTGGAGTGACGGCGACGACAGGCGGAACAGCCGCTGGTTTCACTGGCGCCGGCGGTGTCACCGGCGCGGCAGCCACGGGCGGCGTGATAGTGACGGTGGGCGTCGGCTTAACGGCAACGACTGGCGCGGCAGGTTCTGGAGCGGGATTGGCTGCGACTGCGGGCGGAGCCGTCACTGTTACGGGTGGCGTCGGCGCAGTCGTGCTGGGCGTCGGTATAACAGGCGTCACGGGTGGGTCAGGCGGTGTGACGGCGACGACAGGCGGCGCGGGAGCCGCGCGCTGCGCGACGGCTTCCGCCGCGTCGTCGGCGAGCGCGTCGGCGGCGGCGTCCATCTTTTTGCCGGTCACCGTCCAGATGTGCGCCGGCGCTAATACGTCCACGAACTGGACATCCGGGCGGTCGGACGATTTGGTGTGAGTGACGACCGCATAGAACGATGCGCCCAGCGCTTTGGAAAGCGCCACACGGTCTTCATCCGTGGTGATGGGTGTGGTGGTCCATTCGGGATGATGAGCATCCGCAGCGGCGCGCTTCAGAGCGGGCGCCTCGATGTCGTATGTCAAGACATCGAAACGGCCGTTTGCGCGCAGCTTGGAGCGCAGCGCCTGAAGGCCTGCGAAATCGTCACGGTCGCCCGCGTTCTGGGTAAAAAGCACGAGGGTGGGCGGCGGCGGACGTCGCGAGGCGCCCTGCGCGCCGATCGAGGCGGCGACGCTCAAAGTACAAGCGAACGCCAGTGCGGCGTGTCGGAGCCTTATTCGCTTTGCTGACAAATCTGAAGTCCCGTCTGGCAAGCCTGCAAGCCGCGCTGCGCCGACTCCGCGTTGCGTCCGGCGGCAATGTCGGCTTTGTAGGTGCGGATCGCCTTTTCATAAGCGGCGCGCGCGCCGCGGTAGTTGCCCTGAGATTGCAGCGAAAGCGCTGTCTGCTGGAAGCCGTCGCCGCCGCCGGATTCCGACGATCGCCCGCTGGAAGTGGATCGGTTTACGCTGGAAGAGTCGGAGCTGTCTCCGCCGTCATGCACTGTGATCCGAATAATCGGCGTTGCGCCGGAGGGCGACTGTCCGCCGTTGTTGTCCTGCGCGCTGTAGTTCTGTGTATTGTTTGAAGAGTTCGACCCGTTTCCCAGCCCCGTCACCACAACTGTGTGGCGCGGCATCGATTCGAGCGAAGCCGTGATCGGCGGCGCTGAGACGGGCGCGGGCGCGAGCATTCCGTTCGATTCCGTGGGAATAGCGCGCAGCTGCAGCGGCGGCAGCTGGCCGGGCTGACTGCCATAAGCGCTCGCGACGCGCTGCTGGAACGGACGCTGCGGCAAGGCTGTCGTGGTCGTTCGGCGCGTCGTAAGCGGTTTTGTCCCTGCGGGGCTGGCCAATCGCTCGGCGAAGGGATCCGGGGTGCTTTCCAGGCTTTTCACCGTGAACGGAGGGCGCAGCGAGTCGGGTGATGTTGGAACATTGCGCGCGATGCTGAGGGCGTTTGACTGCGACGTGAACGGGGATACGGTTCCTCGGGAAGGATCGGCGAACGAAGAGTTGGGGACGGGGGACGGAGTGGTCGCGACGGTCACCAGCCGCTCTGGAGTGGCCGTGGCGGGGCTCGACGAACGGATCGCGACGATACAGATCACAATCACCGCGAATGCCGCCGCGCCCGAATAGAGCATGGGAACCATCGCCAGTCCGCCGATTTTTCGTTCTTTCAGGTTCCAGCTTGCGATCCGCTCGGAGAAACCCCCGCCGCCGGATGTCGCGCTTGTCGTGGTTGCTCTTTCGGAGATGTCGGCGACACGGCCCATGACATTCCCGAGGCCTGTCCCTGCGAGCGCCGGCGGAATCCACCGGAACCCGGCGGGCGGCGGGGTCGCCATGGCGCGGACCCCGCGCCGGAGCATCTCCAGCTTCGCGGCGTCGGCGGCGCTGTTGGGGTTCAGCTCCAGAACCGCCTCAATATGCGCGATCGCCTTCTCATCGTTGCCCTTTTTCTCATAAAGAGTGCCAAGAAGCGAGTGCGCGGTGGCGCCGTTCGGATTGATCGTCAGGGCCGCTTCCGCCGCCAGAACGGCGGCGTCCAGATTCCCGACGTCGTTGTGCCAGAACGCCATGTCGAGCAGCTTCGTGAGACGCTCCTGGCGAATGGGGTCGTCGACGCCCGCGAAGTCCTGAGGACTGGGCG
>JAOQAA010000032.1 GCA_025963815.1 Capsulimonas sp. | reverse complement strand
CCGTAATCTCAAACCCCTTCCATATCCGGCTCGCCGTTTTCACGGCGAGCCGGATTTTCGTTATGTTTCTTTAGATATAATCGCTATACATCGTTTTAATTCAAAGGAGAACAATTGATGTCCAATCGAAAAATCGGAGCGGTGCTTCGAAGTCTCGGAGTCGCATTACTCGCCTTGTGTTTCAGCGTTCCGGCTCACGCCGCAAGCCCGCCCGGCGATGTCGTCGGCAAGGTGACGGTCGGGTATCAGGGATGGTTCTCGGCGGCGGGCGACGGCTCGCCCGTCAACAACTGGGGCCATATGAACCTGGAGAACTGGCCCGATATGCGGGAGTACACGCAGTCCTACCAGACCACGTATCCGAATCTTGGCAACGGTCAGCCGGCGAAGATGTTCTCTTCCTACGATCAATCGACGGTGAATATTCATTTCAATTGGATGGCGCAGAATGGGATTGATACGGCGGCGCTGCAGCGATTTGGCAATGAAATCACGCCGGGCAGCACCATCAAGGCGCAGCGGGACAGTGTGGCCGTCAAGATGATGAACGCCGCGCAGGCGACCGGGCGCAAGTTCTACATCATGTACGACATGTCCGGCGGAACGGCGCAGCTGCAATCCGACTGGACGAACACGATCGTCAACACCCTGCATTTGACCTCCTCCTCGGCGTACGCCAAGCAAAATGGAAAACCCGTGGTGTGCTTATGGGGGCTTGGCTACACATGGTTTTCGCTCAGTCCGACGGACGGGCTGGCGCTCGTCAACTGGTTCAAGAACCAGGGCTGCTATGTGATCGGCGGCGTTCCCGGCCAGTGGCGCACCAACAGCGGCGACTCCCGTGCGGACTATGCGAACGTCTACACGGCGTGCAATATGGTGATGGCTTGGGCGGTCGGTCGGGTGGTGGACGCCAGTTATCAGCCCTGGGTTTCCGGCGATCTGGCTTACTGCAATGCCCACGGAATGGACTATCAGCCGGACGCCTATCCCGGCACCTCATTTTTCAACAGCAACGGTCCGGCCTCTCCCAAAAATCAGTACCCCAGGAATCACGGCGACTTCATGTGGGCGCAGTTCGCGGCGATGCGAAACGCCGGCGCATCCAGTGTCTATATCTCGATGTTCGATGAGATGAACGAAGCGACCTCGATCTTCAAGTGCGCCGAAGATACGTCCATGATCCCGGTCAATAATTGGTTCCTCACGCTCGACGCCGACGGCGTTCACGTTGCGTCCGACTACTACCTGCGCCTGACCTGCGACGGCGGCAAGATGATCAAGGGATCGATTCCGTATCAAACAACGCATCCCACACCGTTCACGCTCTCCGGCGTCACGTTCTATCAAGACACCTTGTATAGTGGCGCGGCAAGCCAAAGCCTGGCGAAGGGGAATTACACCCTGACGCAGCTCGCCGCCAAGGGCGTTCCCAATGACTGGGCGTCTTCGATGCGCATTCCCTTTGGCTGGAAAGTCATTGCCTATTCCGATGACAACTTCACCGGCGCCTCTTGGACACTGACGTCGGACACACCCAATTTCCCCGGTCTCAGCCCCAGTCCGAACGACATGATATCTTCGTGCAAAATCCAATGATGGAATACGAAACTTCGGAATAAGGAGAAACGATGAGAAACGCTGCTGTTTTACTCTTAGCGATCGTGGCGATGCTGGCGGCCGCCACGATCGCGAATGCGCAGTTCGTGGGCGTCACCTGCGGCTGGAACTACTCCAACGACCTTTCTGGTCCGAACACGGGGATGGCGAATACGCCGCAGTTCAATCCGGACCCCGCCAATCCTAATCGAACATGGGACGAATGGGCCGAAGAGCTGGGCGCAAGCGGCGTCGATTTCGTTTGTCCGAACCTGCGCGGCTCTTTTCCAGAGACCGGCCTGAGCCCGACTTTGATTACGCCGCTCATTACGGCGCTCAACAACCGTGGCTTGAACGACCGGATCAAGCTGGCGATCTTCGATGACAACGCCAGCTCCTGGTCCGCCCAGTGGAATGAGGCCAATGGGCGCGGATTTGGCAACGCGCTGCCCTTCGATATCAGCGTCAGCGCCAATTGGAAGTACCTATGGGACTACAATTACAAGCTATTCTATCAGACGGTGCCGGACGCCAACCGATTCAAGATCAACGGACGCCCGGTCATCATCATCTGGACCGGGAATAGTTACTTTATCGGCAATATGCAGGGCAATATGTCCCAGGCGTTGCTGTATGTCCGTCAGCAATGCCAGGCTACGTTCGGCTTCAATCCCTATATCATCGTTTCCGGCGATACCTTGAGCAATGACACCACCTGCAACAACCCGTCGGTAATCGATGCGACCCAAAATTGGTTCAATCCCAGCCCGAGCGGCGCGCCGGGCTACACGACAACCAACTTCAACAATACTTTGATTGGCGCCTGTTGCCCGCAGTATCAAACGGCGTCGTTCGGGAACTGGGTGGATTCGAACCACGGCGTTCAGCTGGACACGTCGCTGCAGAACACGCATGGCGCCGGGGCTTTAGTCACATTGATTGAAGGCTTCACGGACTGGGAAGAGAACGCGGCGCTGTTTCGCGCCCGCAATCTCGATCCGGCAGGGGCGGCGCTGGGTTACAGCTCCACGTATTACGACTATCCGAACCAGCGTCTGAATATCGTGCGCAAGAACAGCAATAACCCGTTTCCGGCGGATCTGAAGGAGGAGATTGAAGGATGCGACACCTTTGGCGGCGGCGCCCGCAGCGGTCCCGCCAACTATTATCGAAACGGTCCAATCACCATCGAGACGACGGCCGACGCCGGTGGCGGCTTCGACGTTGGTAATATCCAGGCGAACCAATGGTTCGAATGGCAGGCCGTCCCTATCCAGGGCGCCAAGCACTTCCTGGTGCGCGTCGCCGCCACGACCGCCAGCAGCCGCCTGCATTTCGTGATTGACGGCTCAGCCAAACCAAGCATCACGCTGCCCAATACCGGCGGGTGGCAGAACTGGACGACGGTGGACGCCGGCTCCTTCGGCGCCTACGCGAACGGCTCCACGCACACGGTGCGCCTCGTCTGCGAGACCAGCGGCATGAACGTCAACTACTGGAAGCTCAGTGGAACGATCCCCGTCGGATCCACGATCAGCCTTCAATCACGTTCGAATAATAAATACGTCACCGCGAGCGCCACGGGAACTTCCTCCCTGATCGCTAGCAGCACGACTGTCGGAACAGCGCAGCGATTTATCGTGGTCGATATGGGCAACGGCTGCGTCGCCCTGCGTGCGCAAATCAACAATGACTATGTCTGCGCCGACAATGGGGGAGCAGCGGCGCTGATCAACAACCGAACGTCCGCGGGCCTCTGGGAAACGTTCCAGTGGATCGAAAATACGGACGGATCGATCTCGCTCAAATCGAACTCCGATCAGGAGTTTGTCTGCGCCGAAAACGCCGGCGCCAATCCGCTGATCGCCAACCGGCCGGGGCATGGTCTCTGGGAAGGGTTCAACGTTACGATCCTTTAGCAGCAGTGACGAGAGAGTTTTGATGTTATGCAAACTCTATGCCTGGCGACTGAAGTCGCGGCTAGAAGTGCACGATGTCCACCTGCGTGGACCCCAGAAAATAAACGCAGCCGCCACGTTTCTGGAGTGCCCGGAGGGGCACATCGTGCACTTCTAGGCTGGGTGCCCTTTGGGCGTTTATTCGCCGGCCTCTTAATTCCGATGCGTCATAAAATCGGCAAAATGCATTGGCATCGCGGCGTGGTTTTACTATGATGTTATATAACGATTCCAACTCCATATCGCCTGCGCAATTAGCACGATCTCATGAGATTGTCTCCTGAAGTCACAGTTGAAATATTTCTTGACACGTTAATAACCCTAGTGTATAATAGGCTTAATATTAGCCTTCATCTCACAAAGCAGGAGCACGGAACGCATTGAGATTAAAGTTTGCGGGACTGGCGGTGCTTGCGGCCACGGGGGTATTCACAGTGTCGAGTGCGTCTATTGCTGCAAATGCAATTCATAAGAATATGCGCCAGGCGAATGCGAGTGTGCGGGGGATTATGGTGAAGCCGGGAGACCGGTTCGCTTTTTTAGGCGCTTCGATCACCGAGCAGGGGATGTCGCACCCCACGGGATACATTGAACTCGTTCTGAAGGCGCTTTCAGACAATGGCGCCGCGATCGTTCCTATCGCTGCGGGTGTGAGCGGAAATTCGTCTCGTGATATGCTGGCGCGGCTCGACCGGGATGTGATTGCCAAAAAGCCGGACTGGGTGACGATCGACGCCGGCGGCAACGATGTCTGGCACGGCGATGTGCCATTCGATGAGTACATGGCGAACATGACCGCGATTGTCGACAAGGCGCAGACGGCGAAAATCCATGTCGTCATCCAAACGTGTACGCCGATTATGGAAGATTTGAATGGCCCTTTCAATACGAAGATGGCTTACTATAACCAATTTTTGCGCTATCTCGCGCAGCAAAAGCACTGTGTCCTGGCGGATCTGAATGGGAACGCCCTCACGATCCTGAAGGCTAAGACCGGACCCGATAACCTCCTTACAACGGACGGTGTCCATATGAACGAGCGCGGCGACCGTGTCATGGCGACCGGTCTGCTGAAGGCGCTCGGCCTGACCGAGACGCAGATCGCCAAGACCATTACTCCGTAAATCCAATTCTATCGACTCGAAAACAGGGGCATTGATGTCAAGAAATTACTTTGCGCTGAGCGCGCTCGCGGTGCTCGCGATTACGACAGCGGCCGGGGCGCAGGCGCCTGGATTGCCAATCTAT
>JAOQAA010000073.1 GCA_025963815.1 Capsulimonas sp. | reverse complement strand
TACTTCATGTACGAGTGCGTCGGCGTGCTGTCCAGATAGAAGTAATACTCTTTGACATCCTCGCCATGGTTACCCTCTGGCCCCGACAGCCCAAAGAGCCGCTCCTTCAGAATGGGGTCCTGCCCGTTCCAGAGCGCCAGCGCGAAGCACAGCTTCTGGTCGTCGTCGCAAATGCCGCCCAGACCGTCCTCACCCCAGCGATACGCCTTGGACCGCGCCCAATCGTGCGGAAAATAAGTCCACGCCGAGCCATCGGCGCTGTAGTCCTCGCGCACGGTTCCCCAGGCCCGGTCGCTCAGATACGGCCCCCACCGCTTCCACTCCACCTGCGCCGGCCCCGGCGCGCACTCTTCCACACGACGACGTTCGTTGTCTAAAATTGTCATGCGCAAGTATTCGGGAAGGGAGGCGCCGTGTCCTGCGTGGGATTTTCAAAAGACGTGAAACGAACCTGGTAGGAAATCCGTTATGAATCGAAGAACTTCAAAACATCATACGATCTTAACGCCCATCCGACCGGAGGCCCTATGAAAGCCCTATTCGCCGGCGCAGCCGCCGCCATGTTTGCTGCGATCGCCGCTCCCGTTCACTGCGCGCCCGAGGATCCAGCGAAACAAACAGAGCTGAAAGGCGTCGTGCTGACGCCGGACGGAAAGCCCGCCGCAGGCGCGACTGTCATATATGGGATGACCAATATTGCTCCGGGAATCTCCAGCATCGTACAGAAAACGCAGACGGACACCAGCGGCGCATTCGTGTTTCCGCCTCTGCCCAATGCGATGGGCCGTCCCTACGGCGCGCTGTACATCTCCTCGGCGAACGGCGTCGCCGTCGTCCCTGTCAGCGACGCCGCCTCGGTGAAGCTGCACGCCAAAACAAGCGTACGCGTCCGGGCAGTCGACGAGAAGGGCTTGCCGGTCGCGCACGCCTCGCTCTCTCCACAATATTTTCTGCTGGAGGTTCAGCAATCGCACACTTATTCTCCATGGGACAAGTCCATCGCCAGTCTTTGGAATGTGGAGACGGACGCGCAGGGATACGCCACGCTGACCGGTCTTCCGCAGGGGTACATCACGCTCCTTCAGGTGGACGATCCACAGTTTGCGCAGCCGGACTGGAAGAACAGCATCAATTTGGCCGCAGCCGCGAAGACCAAAGACCAGATCCTTCATCTGGAGCACGGCGGCTCCGTGAGCGGCGCTGTGTTCTACGAGTCAACACATCAGCCCGCCGCAGGAATCGCCGTCGATGCGATGGAGGTCGGCGACGCCGGATCTGCGGGAACGGGCGTAACCGACAAGGATGGACGCTACTCGATCAAACGGCTTCATCCTGGTGCTTACGATCTGGAAGTGGAGTATCGCCCCAGCCTGCCCGCGCAGACCGTCGATTGGACTGCGACCGCGCACGCCGGCGTCGCCATCGCCGCTAAGAAACAGATCGCCGGGATGAACTTTATGCTGATCCATGGCGCCGTCATCACTGGACGCATCATGGATCCGGTCACCGGCAAACCGGTGGAAAGCGTCAATGTCAGAGTGACGGGACCTGCGCATCCCGCGAGTTCACGCGGCTCTGGATATACCTCGACAAACGCCGAGGGGGTGTACTCCCTCCGCGTCCCCGCCGGAGCGCAGCGTGTTTCGATCTTCAGCCATGGCGCCTCTGACTATGTTCCCCCGCAATCCATCACCGTCGCCGACGGGGAAACCAAGACGCTCGATTGGAAGATCAAGCCTCCCAAGGCCCAGCGTGTGATCCATGGGACGGTTGTTGGACAGGACGGCGCGCCGCTTGCGGGCACCGAGGTATACCTTCTGGACGCATACAGCGGATATCCCCAAAAGATCACGGACGCGCAGGGGAACTTCGCCTTCGACCCCAATGTCTTCGGAGACGACGCCCGACTGTTCGCCCGGTCGGGAAAACTCGGGACGCTCACAGCCGCGGCGCCGCCCAGCGATGATGCAGCCGTCACTCTGAAACTTGCTCCCAACGCCTTCTGCGTCTTTCAGGGCGATGTCAAGGATGGGAGCGGCAAACCGCTCACTGGCGTCAAGGTGGCGCTGATCCGCTGGACAAAACAAAACGGCGGCTCCGATATCGACACGGTGACGACCGACGCGAATGGGCGTTACGCCTTCGCGCCCACATACAGCGATGTCGAATATAGCGTCCGCGCGGATATGAAGGGCTACGCCAGCAAATATTCGGAGCAGACGCCCGCCACCGCAGGCAAGACGCTCGATGTCCCCGTTCTCAGACTCATGAAAGCCGACAGCTTCGCCGGTGGCGTCGTGCTCGACCCCAAGGGAAAACCCGTCGCGGGAGCCAAGGTCCGCGCCTATGATATTCCAGGACTGGAAGTCTCCACGGACAAAAACGGCCGGTTCCGTCTCACGGGAGTTCCACGCGACAAAACGGTGGTGGGGGTCGAAGCTCCCGAAGATCGTCAGGCGTCGATCCAAATCACCTCGGGAAGCAGCGACAATACAATTAGGGTGAAGTCGCGAGCCGAACAAGAAGAGGAAGGAAAGCGTTTCGTCGCACTGCGCGACGCCGACACAAAGAACCACGGCGACGGCGGCGACGCCCACGCGCTCCTCAAAGCCGCCCAGGACAACGCCGCAAAAGACGGCAAAAGCGTCCTGCTCGTCTTCCACGCCTCCTGGTGCGGCCCCTGCTTTATGCTGCACCGTTACCTGGAAGATCCCAAGGTCAAGCAAGTGCTGGACAAGCATTTCGTCGTTCAGGATCTGGACATTTGGGAAGAAGGCGACAAAAAGAAGGAGTGGGAAAACCCGGGTGGGACGGATATTTACAAGCAATACGGCGGCCCGAACAGCGTTCCGTTCTATGTCGTGATGGACGGCGGTGGCAAGAAGCTCGGCGACTCCCTGCACAATGGCGAGAATATGGGGATGCCCACACAGACGGGCGACGTGCAGTTCTTCCTGGACACGCTCAAGATGGCCCAGCCCAAGCTGACAAACACCGAAGTCGCGCTGCTCAAGGACGAATTGAAGCGGCATGCGTCGCTGTAACACCATACCCATGAATATCAACTACTACCAGACGTTCATTCAAGTCGCTCCCGACAGCGCCGCCGAAACGGCGAGCGCTCCGACCATCAAGGGCGAAAAGAAAACGATTCCCGCCCTTGAGTATGAGATGCTGTCGGCGCAGCCGTACGTCTATACGCAGGAAGAATTATTATTCGAAGTCTACGTTCGACATAAAGGCATTCCCTCGGAAGAACTGACCACACGACGGGAAGCGCTCTGGGCGGAGTTTTACTCCAAGCCCCACGCTTGCCTCCGGGCGTCGTCGCTGGCGAAGACGTACGGCTGGGGGATCCATTTCAACGCCGAGGGGAAGGTCGGGCTTGTTCCGATCGAGAGTCCGGAGTATCGGCGTTTTGCCAAGGACGCCGATCTTCAGCAGACGTTCGCCATGCGAAGCAAGCGCGTCAGGTAAACTTGTTCTTCGTGACGATCACGTTTATCGCACGGTCCTAATATCCTCTGACCGGAGTCCCCATGAAAGCCATTCTCGTCGGCGCCGCCGCGCTCCTTTTCATAGCCGCCGCTGTTGGCCACGCCGCGCCGTCGGCGCCTGAGAAACCAGGTCATATCATCGGTAAATTGCTCACGCCGGACGGCAAACCAGCGACGGACGCCACGGTGTTCTTGTTCGTGTGGGATCAGAAGACGAACAAGACGGTTTTCACGAAAACGAGGAAACCTGGCTCGGACGGCTCCTACGACATCGCCATCCCCCCGGCCCTGCAGCCCTCCATCGACAGCGGGTGGTCCGGCATAATTTTGTACGCGAAATCGCCGGAAGGGATCTCGATCGGCGGGCGTTACTATACGTCGACGGCGCTCGCGCCGTTTACCCGTGTCCGGGTGCGGCTGGTGGACGAGGAGGGGAAACCGGCTGCCCATGTGCGCTTCAGCCCGGAATCATTCCAGATCGATCGAAACCATGGACACTGGGAAGAGGGACTCGGAAATGGCTGGAATGCTGTTACGGATGCTCAGGGATACGCCACGCTGGACAAGCTGCCGCAGGGGAACAAGATGTCGATCCAGGTGCATGACGAACGATTCGCCCCTCTGGATTGGAGAGCGACGATAACGCTCGGGGCGACCGCACAGACGGACGACCAAACGATCACGCTGACGCATGGCGGAACCGTGACGGGCGTTGTCCACTTTGGCGATACCGGCAAGCCGGCCGCCGGAGCCTTCGTGCAGGCCTTTGAGATCGGAAGCGGGACAGGGAGAGGATATGCGAAGGCGGACGCCCAGGGACGATATTCGCTCACCCGGCTGGCGCCCGGCGCTTACAATGTCGAAACCTCCACGGAGATGACGGGGCCGCCTGAGGGCGGGAAACAAGGCGTGCATTGGGAGAATTGGACGGCGGTCGCGCATCCCTACGTGATAGTCACCGGCGGCAAAAGCGTCTCGGATGTTGATTTCCGCCTGATCCATGGCGCTCTGATCACGGGACATGTGACAGACAAAGTGAAGGGAACGCCCATCGCTGGCGCGTTCGTGACCATCACAGGGCCGGCGCATCCCTCCAATGAAAACGGCGGGGTGGACATTGTGACCGGCGCGGACGGCGCCTACAAAGTCCGTGTTCCTGCGGGGAAGCAGTACATCTCCGTGTACATCCAAGCAACGGGCGATACTTCAAATCCGCAGTCCGTGGAAATCGCCGAAGGAGAAACGAAGACGGCGGACTTTCAAGCCGTCGCCCCCAAACCGCCAGTCGTGGCCGCGGTCATGGGAACGGTGGTCGGTCCAGATGGGGCGCCCATCGCCGGCGCGGAGGTTTATCTTCACGCGAATAACCTGACGCCGCCCAAAAAAATCACGGATGCGCAGGGTAAGTTTACCTTTGGTCCGGTCGATCTTGGCGACAGCAGCGAATTGTTTGCGCGCGCCGGGACCCTGGCGACGCCAGCGGCTACGTCCGCGCCCGAAGACGGCTCACCGGTCACGCTGAAACTGGCTCCTGATACTTTGTGTGCGTTTCAAGGCAAAGTCGTAGATCAGGACGGCAAGCCGATGGCGCACATCAGCGTCACGCTGACACGATGGTCAAAGAACAACCGAGGCTGGAACGTCACTTCCACGACAACGGACGACGCCGGCCATTATGCGTTCCCGCCGGACTTCTCCGACGCCAAGTACGGCGCGGAGGTGAGGCTGGACGGATATGAGACAAAATACACGGGAATGATCGCGGCGGAGCCAGCCAAAACGGTGGATCTTCCTCTGATCAAGACGTATAAACTTGATAGCTTCGTCGGCGGCGTGGTTCTCGATAGGAAGGGAAATCCCGCAGCGGGCGCCACGATCCAGATCATTGCTGTTAGCGGCGCGCGAGCCGTCACTGATAAGGCCGGCCGGTTTCATATCACCGGGACGCCTCGCCGCAGAATGTCAGTGGTCATTGAGGCCGAGGGAGACCGTCAGGCGTCCGACCAGATCGCGGGAGGCCGTGACGACAATGAAATCACTGTCAAATCTCAAGCAGAACGCGAAGAAGAAGACAAGCGCTATGTCGCGCTGCATGACGCCGACGCAAACCATCATGGCGACGGAGGCAGCGCCTATGCGCTCCTCAATGCGGCCCGGATCAAAGCGGCACGCGAGGGCAAGAGCATCTTCCTGGTCTTCCACGCGACCTGGTGCGGCCCCTGCTTCCTGCTGCATCGATATTTGGAGGATCCCAAGGTCAAGCAAGTTTTGGAGAAGCACTTTGTCGTCCAGGATCTGGACATCTGGGAAAAGGGAAATCTCACAAAGTGGGAAAATCCCGGCGGGGTGGACATCTACAAGCAATATGGCGGTCCGGGCACTATCCCATTCTACGCCGTGCTGGACCCCAAAGGCAAAAAGCTTGGCGACGCCATGCACGATGGGCAGAACATCGGCATGCCCAAACAGACTGACGATATAGAGTGCTTTCTCGATATACTAAGGCGTGCGCAACCCAGTCTGACAAGCGATGAGATCATGCTGCTCAAGGCCGAATTGAAACAGCATGCTTCGCTATAGCGGATGCCTGGCGGCCATCTGTAGGTTCAAATCAACTCGCGCAGCGTGAGGGTGACATCGCGCTCGGCTTTGTCGGCGGCGCGCAGCTTCAGGCGCATCTTGTCGCCGGGCGCACCCTGAGCCGCCGCCGTCACGCGGTCGAACTCAGTCTCGCCGACCGGCGATCCGTTCAGTTCCACGATCTCATCGCCCACGATCACCCCGGCCTGCTCGCCGGGGCCGCCGGGGATGATTTCGGTGACGTGGAGCCGGTCTCCGGCGACATCGAAGCCCACCCCGGACCGGTTGTAATCGAACGGCTTGTTTTTGATCCCGGCGTCGGTCAGAATCACGCGCGCGGCCTGATAATCGAGTGTCATCTTGAAGCGGGACAGAATGCCATAGCCGATCACGCCATCAAAATAGCCGGCGGCGAACACGCCTGTCTTTTGCAGGGAGAGATTGCCGGCGACATTATTCAGAACCGCCGTCCCCAGCTTCAGAGTTTTGAGGCGCACGATGCTGCTGCGAACGCTGCCCCCCACCCCAAGTCCCGTCACCAGATCGATATGGTGCGGGTACTTGTCCGCCAAGTGGTTGCGCTCGGCGAACCTGGCGACGATTTCAATCGATCCGCCATCGCCGGTATCCACTTGAAAATGCCCCCGCACCCCATCGATGTCCATATCCACGACCGGAACACCGCGCGTGGGCTTGAGTTCCAGAACGACATCGCCCGGCTTCGGAGTCGATTTGTCGCTGAAGGTCACTGTCTTTGCCTGATAATCAATCGACGTGACAAAATTGCACAAAAATTGGTATCCGAGCAGCCCATCCAGCTTCGCGGATTTCGGCAAGCCGAGCACGAAGATTTGCGAGTTCGTCAGGGAGGCGCCGCCAATCGTCAGGGAACTGATCGGGATCATCCAGGATTTCTGCGCGCCCCCCACTCCGACCGCCGTGGTGGATTTGCCGGATTTGGCAACGTCCAATCCAAGACGCTTCGCCGCCTCGGGCGTCAGTACATCCGTGTAGGCGTCGCTGTCCAGGCCGAACGTCGCCGGCTTCCCATTCACCTGCACTGAAACGTAGATGTGGCCGCGCGACAGCGTGAAGGGGACCGTGAAGGTCTTCCCGTCCCGCAGGGCCGATACTTCATCGGACGGCTTGCCATACCCACGAATTGGTGAGAGAGTGGCCAGCCCCGCCAAAACGGTCAGAGAAAAACATCGGACCGAATGTGTCATGAGCGCCATCGCCGAGCCTTTCTGAAATAGTCCCATCAAAGCAGCTCGCGCAGCCTCACAATCACTTCACGCGTCGATTGATCAGAAGCGCGCAGTTTCAGACGAACGGCGTCGCCGGCGGCGCCAAATAACGCTGGGCGCAGAGCAGAGTTGCTGCCTGGAATTACGGAAACGCCATTG
>JAOQAA010000002.1 GCA_025963815.1 Capsulimonas sp. | reverse complement strand
GTGAGCAGGTGCGGCGGGAGCGTCTGCGCTTCGTCCAGGATCACGACGCTTCCCGCAATATTGTGCAGCTTGCGGCAAGGCGAAGTGCGATTTGCGAACAAGCTCTCGAAGAACTGCACCGTGGTCGTCACCACCAGCGGCGCGTCCCAATTCTCCGCCGCCATTCGCCGGCGCTGCTCACGCGCGTTCTCCTCTTGCGCGGACACTTCCCCTTCCCGATCCGCACGCCGCACATCCAGCGCGGAGTGATGCTCTAAGATCCCCTCGTCGCCCAGGATCTCGCGGAACGTGCGCGCGGTCTGGTCGATGATGCTGGTGTACGGGATCGCATAGATGATCCGAGTTCGCTCGTGGCGCAGAGCGTGGGCGAGCGCGAAGGCCAATGAGGAGCGTGTCTTGCCGCCGCCCGTGGGCACGGTGAGAGTGAAAACGCCCGGCTGATGCTCCGCCGCCGCAAGACAGGCGTCGTATACCTCCCGCCGCACGCGGCTGACTGGAGTATCGGGAGCGTTCGCCTGCAACGCCTCCTGACTGAGTCGCAGCATCTCCATCCAGCGCGGCCCTATCTCCGCCAGCGTCGGCACCCGACGCATCTCCGCGCGCTTGGGGCTGAAGTGCGCTTCCGTATCCAATCCATCCGCGTCCACCAAACACGAAAACACAAAGCGAGTGAGCATCTCAATATGTAGCGCGCCACTTGCTGGCTCCTTAGGGACACAAGACAGCGCAGCGATGTCGGCGATCATCGGCGGTGCGCCGTTCAGCTCGGGAAAATCGACGCGCGCCCTCTGGATCGCCTTTGCAAGTTCGGCGGCTGTTTTCGGATCGTCCTGAGCCTCCCGAAGCGTCGTCCCGGTTTCACTCTCCGCATGCAAGCCGCCATGATGTCCCAAAACGCATGGCGCGAGGATGTGCCTGATGATCGGCGGCATCATTTCCCAGGCAAGCTTGGTCCCAGCGCGTTTATGCTCCGCGCTGCCTGGCTTCGGCTTACCGTCTTTCTGATCACGCGTCATGTGACAATCTCGCAGATACTTCTGAAAGTCTTCGCTGTATTTGCCGACATCGTGCAGCCACCCTGCCCAGCGCGCCAGCTCCTTCGCCCCGAACGGAACGGCATAGCTTGCCGCAAGGTTCGCCACGTTGTCCCCGTGCTCGCGCATCGTCTGCCACCGTTCGTGGTCGTCGTCCGGCGGCGTGTGCGCCACAAAGTTGTTCGCCAAAATTATATTCCTCTGGATTAAAGTCGCTCTTGACATTCATCATAGCAAAACGCCGATGACAACAGTCTGTCACCGGCGTTTTCTGTTCCATATTTATTTTTGCGCATCACTCTTCGCATTGGTAAATTTGTGACATTTCACGCAACTCCTCGATAAACCGACGCCGCAGCGTCTCATCGCCAAGAACTTCGGCGTGTCGCCGCCAGCGTAGAATATCGGGGATAACGCCATCCACGCCCAGGACTTTGCCCGAGAGAATCACGGAGCCATCCTCCTGCGCCGCAATCAACAATCCCTCCGGCCACTTGTATTCCAGTGCATGCCCCGCGACTTCTGGAGTAAATTGCACGAGCACTTCCACCCGCTCTCCGCCGCGCAGGCCACCGTAAACACCTTTTTCGTCCTTGAAGCGATCCCACTCGTCCTCACGAACTACAAACACATCATCAGTCATGCGCGCCGCTTTCACGCGATTTAGCGCAAAGGTGCGAATTGCCTGGCGGCGATGACACCAGCCATGCACCTCCCAGATATGTCCGTCGCGCGGCTTCACGCCATAGGGATCGATCAAGCGCCAGCGCCGCTCCCCACCGCTCAGGCTGCTGTAATCGATCTCCACCGTTCTCTTTGCAGTCGCCGCCATCATAAGCAAGTCGAATGGAGCAGACGAATAGTCGCGAGATGCGGAGCCAGTCAGGATAACCTCCCGCGCTTGCGCAAGAAGTTCTTTCAAACCCGGCGGCAGTGTGGACGACGTCTTATCGATCGCGCGGCGCACAGCCGAAGCATAAGGCAGTCCCGGCGGCGCCAACGCGGCCCGCGCCAGTGCGAGCGCAAGGACATCCTCTGCCGTCACCTCGTGAATAGGATATGTCCAGTCAGAACGGTCGAGAAAATAGGTACGTTTGGAGTGATCGTAAGTGATGGGTACATCCGTGAGAATTAACAGGTCGATATCGCGCTGGATCGTGCGCGGGTTACAGCCGCATTCGTCAGCAAGATATTGCCGACCGATACGCTGATCGGTCGGCATCGAGCAAAGCAGAGTGAGGATTTTTAGTAATCGCCCTAGGGAGGGAAGCGGCAAACGGTCGAGCATGATAGTTATGGATATTGTTCGCTCTCAGTAAGAAAACCTCCATAATCTAACGATGGCCCATGCGCAGACTCAATTGCTGAGAGATCTGATCACGTCCAATTGCGGAAGGTTCGAAACCGGGTTCCTTCACCAAAGCTGCCTCGAATTGCCGCAACGCTTCTTCTAGGCGCCCCATATCCTGATAGACGAGCGCCAGGTTGTGGTGCGCCTTGAAGCCCGTCATCGTCGTGTCGATACTATCAATGTGGCCGACTTCCCTCTCGTTCAGCAGTTTAAGATAACTGCTTTCCGCCTTGGACAGGTCGCCCGTCTCTTTATAAACGATCCCAGCACGGAACAATAGCTCCGGGTCTTTCGGGAACAAGTTCAGGCCCATCTCAATCCAGCGCTTTGCCCCAAGAAGTTCCCGCTGTTCCAAGGCGCAGCCCGCAAGCATCGCGTAGACTTTGCGCACCGTCGACTCTTTGGGACCGCTAACCGCCAGGCATCGCTCCAAAGCCGAGACGGCCTTAGGGTAATCCTTCAGGTGGTACGCCGTCATCCCGATGTTGAACAGGACGAACGGGTGGTCAGGACGATCGGCGAGATCCTTGGCCAGCAATGTCAGATCGCGCTCGCGCTTGTGCGCTTGGCCCTCGGGGGTGTAGTCGTAGCCGCTGTGGACGACGTAGAGGTCGGAGCGCTGCACCATCCCACCGATGCGATAGATCGGCTCTAGGATCTGCTCGTGGATGCGGCCCTCGAATTGGAGGCCCAGGTGGTTACGGAACAGCTTAACGTGGTCCACGACGGTGAAGCCAACTTCGCTGGGAGCCGGCGGAATGTGGACCTGCATGATCAAACCCGTCACTTTGGCTTCCGCAAGCAGCGCCAGTTCGCGCAGCTTGGCGCCGCAGTGCTCGGGGATGGTGTCGTCGGCGTCCATCCAGAGGATCCAGTCGCATGTGGCGTGGGAGAGGGAGACGTTGCGCGCCTCGGAGAAGCTGTCGGTCCAGGGGAAGTGGAAGACGCGCGCGCCGTGCTCCTCGGCGATCGCCACGGTTTTGTCCGTCGAGCCGGTGTCCACGATGATGATCTCGTCCACCCACGGCTTGATGCTTTGCAGGCAGTGCCCCAGCACGCGCTCCTCGTTCTTGACGATCATGCACAGGGAGATTGTCGGCGCTCCAGTGGTAACGGACATGCTCGGTTTTGTGGGAGTTGCTGTTAATGCTTCCGCAGCTTGGGGCGGCGTGGGTACATCCGCTGCGGGGGACGCATTGCTGAGTGCTGGCAAGGCTTGCAGGGCTTTTAGCCGCTCCATCATCCGAGCTGTGGAATGCTCCCATGTCCAGCCGGAGCGCACGCGTTTCGCCGCCGCCTTGCCGCGTTTTTGCGCTTCCTTGCGCTTACTAGAAACTTGGCGCATTAGCTTTGCAAGGTCATCCACTGAGACCTCGAACATCCAGGTCGGGCCGGCGCACTCCCATTCGCCAATCTTACCGTCGCCGAATGGGACTTTCGCCGCCGGCAGACGCCAGCCCACTGTCTCGTCCACGAAGTCGTCGGTCGGCCCGCCCTCTGGGACAATCACGGGAACGCCGCAGGACATCGCCTCCAGCACGGGAAGGCAGAAGCCCTCGCCCCGGTACGGCGCCACCTGGCAGTCCGCCGAGGTATAGATTCCCGCCAGCTGATGCGCCGTCAGATCGTCCTCCACGTAGGCGATGCGGGGCCGACTCGCGTCGCCCGCCAGCTCGATCAGGCGCTCGCGGTGGTTCTGTCCCTGGTAGACGGTCTTGGTGCAGGTGTCCTTGACGAGCAGCAGGACGTTGTCATAGGCGGAGAAGGCCTTCAGGTAAGCCTCCAGCAGGATGTCAAAGCCCTTGCGGTGCAGCGTGCCGCCCACGAACAGGAACGTGAACAGTGGCTCGGATGCGTCGCCGGCAGAGCGCACGGCTCCGGGCTCGTTCGTCAAGACATACGGCGGCGCCTCCGGGCGGAATACTTCCGTGTCCACGCCTAGCGGAACCATCGCCAGCTTCTCCGCTGGGACGCCGCTGTTCAGGTAAACATCGCGCACGTAGCTGCTGTTGCACCAGACTTCATCGACATGATCTCGGATCGGGTCGATCCAGTACTTGGGCAGGTAGCCGTATTCCCAGGGCTGCATCAGCACGAAGCGGCCCTCGTCCGGCGCATCCAGGCGCGGCGGGAAGCCGTGGCGCACATGGACGTCCGCAGGCTTGTCCAGCGGCGCGAAGCATCGCCCGGCTAGGCCCACGAGGCGCGGCTCGTCGGAGGGTGAGAAGTCGTTGGGCTCCGTGGGGACCAGCGAGAGGGCCACGCCCGCCTCCATCATTCCCAGGCACAACTCGCGGTTGACGTGGCCCAGGCTGTGCTGGCGGAAGATCGCTCCCTCCCAGCGCACCGACGGCGCGCCCGCCGCAGGCTCAATCACAGACATTGGTTCGTACGCGGCCGCACGATCAAGCGCGTCCGCGATGAGCGGCCCAACGGCTTCGCGGCTGAAGTGCGTCAGGATGTGCTCGCGCGCCTTGGCCCCGACGGATTTGGCTTCGTCGGGATAATCGGCGACGCGGCGCATGCGGGACTTAACATGGTCCAGGCGCGGCTCCGCCCATCGATGCCCCTTGTAGGTCACGACCTCGCGCCACGACGCTTCGGAAATAGGAACCAGATCGTACTCGGCGAGGTAGCTGTTTTCTGAGGTCATGAAGGCGCTGTTGCCGCTCCAGCCCGTCGCGATGGTTGGTAGACCGCAGGCCATGGCCTCCATGTATGGGCGCCCCCACCCTTCTCCACGGCTGGGAAGCACATAGGCATCGCAAGCGCAGTACAGGGCGCGCATGGCGTCGTCGGACAGATAGTCCTCGATGAAGAGCACACGCGGTTCGGCGGCGAGATCGACGCCCAGTTCCCGCTGCGCAAGCTCCGATGCCTGACGACGGATCTCAGCATGATCGTAACCCATGGTAGACCAAACCTTGAACACGAGGCGCACGTCGCTGCGCCCCCCAAACTCCGTTAGGAAGGCGCGCAGCAGGACGTCCCACCCCTTGTGCTGGGTCCAGTCGAAGATGGAGAGGAACGTGAAGTGGTCATCCGATGCGATCTCACGCACCGCCGCCGGCAGTTCTGAATTGACGGCGATCTCTTCGCACGTCGGCAGCGTTTGGTAAGGCGCGGCGTCCAGGCACTCTGGAACGACGACAAGCTTGTTGGGGTCCACGCCGGCGTCGACGAAGGTCTGGCGGTTGAACTCGGTAGCGACCCAGACGAAGTCCATCTTGTTGCAGGCCTTGACCCAGTCTTGAGGGAGACGGTCCGTCTCGAAGATGGTGCGGCCGATGCAGACGCTAGCCTGAGGGTGGCGCTGGAACTGCGTAGCGAAGGTGTGGCTGAGTTGCACAAAGCCGGGGGCGACGGCGCGGCCCTCCAGCTTCTCCAGCAGTGATACGTCCGCCGCCGGCATGTCCGCATCGCGCTCGCCCCATGGCAGAGACTGAGCCGCGACGAGCGTTCCTGTTCCCGCGAGCGCGAGCAGCATCTGCCGGCTCTCGTCGCCGTAGCCGCTGCGGTCGCGGATCGGTCCCGACCAGAGGAAGCGCACGGCGTCCGGCTCCTCGGCGACGCGGATCGGGGTCGCCTGCCGGGCGGGCTTGGCGCGGGTCAGGCGCAGGGCGTACTCCAGCATCTCCTCCATGCTCGCGGGGATCGCCTGCTCCCAGTCGCTGACCTGGCCCTGCGCCCAGCGACGCTCAAAGAGCTTGGCGTGCTGCTCGAAGCGATAGAAGGCGGACATGAAGGAGTACAGAAAGCCGTGGACGCCGTCGATGGGCGCGTTGCCCTTCTCATAGTAATTCTGAAAATCGTGGACAAAGTGCGCGATGGCGTTCTGCCAATGGAAGACCTGACCATCGCGATGCATGTTGAGCGCCTCGCCGTCGGTGTAGCTATTGAGCTTGCCGAGGTAATGCGAGAAGTTGTCGAAGGAGTAGTGGACCAGCGCCAGCTCGGGATCGTCCGCCGGGAAGGCGATCACCGGCCCGTCCACCTGCGCCCCCGAGTGCAGGCGCGCATTGAACACGAACTTGCCGTTCTTTAGCAGGCGCGGCGCCGTGTAGCCGGGGTACATGGAGCGCATCCAGTGCCCGGCGAAGTGGTGCCGAAACGGGATCAGCATCGCGTCGAACTCAGCGGGATTGGTCAGCGCGATGTGCCTGAGTTGTTGCCCAAGACGGGCCGGCACGCGCTCGTCGGCGTCCAGGAAGAAGACCCAGGAATGCCGTGCGCGCATGGCGCTGACGTTGCGGGCGCGGTCGAAGTTAGGGATGCGCGGGTGGCGCACGATCTGGTCCGTGAACTGCGAGGCGATAGCGACGGTGTCGTCCTCGCTCTCCATGTCACAGACGATAATCTCGTCCGTCCACCCCGCCAGCGACTGAAGGCACTCCGCGATCCGCCCCGCCTCATTGCGCGTGTGCACGATCGCCGACACGCCCTCCCGATACGGCTGCGGCCCCGGATGCATTAGCGCCAGCAGATCCTCATCCACCGGCTGCCCGCGCAGCACGCACATAATCTGCTCGCGCGCTCCCAAGTTCGGATCGCCATAGTAACGCAGATCCTCCACCTGAAACGGCTCCAGAACGCGCGCCCACTCCTCCACCGGCAGCAGCCGCTCGTCGCCAAACTCCGGCTCGAAGGGATAGTTGACGCTCGGGACGCTAAACACAACGTGGTTGGCGCACGCCACCTGCTGCGCCAGCGCCGCCCGGATCATCGGGACCGTGAAATGCTCCAGAACGCCCTGATGATGGATCACGTCGTAGCGCCGCACGTTCTTGTCGTGCAGATGGAACAAGTCGCCCAGCGCAAACTGCGCCTGCCCGCCCAGCAGCGAGTTCACCTGCCGCGCCCGTTCGACAATCCCCGGCGAGTAGTCCATGCCCTCCGCCTGCACTCCGCGCAGCGAAAGCCAGACCGAGCCATAGCCGGAGCCGACGCCCGTCTCCAAAGCGCGGCCTCCGCGAGGAGTGCGCCGCAGCACCTCGGCGAGATACTGAATCATAAAGGGCGAGCCGCTCATACCGGAGTAGTGGCCGGAGACGGCGGCGAGAGGAACAGTGTCGTAGATCGCTTCCCAGCGCTGGGCGGTATTCGTTGTGGACAATGGTTGTTTCCCTTGTATTTCCGACCGAGAGCAACGAACAATGACGTACAGGTTGTTAAGACAAGCGCGACTACGAGCTTTTCAAGCAACGCTCATTTGATTGTGTTAGGTTAACCTGCTAAGGGAGATCG
>JAOQAA010000724.1 GCA_025963815.1 Capsulimonas sp. | reverse complement strand
ATTCCCTACCCTCTGGTGGGGAATGATGTCCATGCCGCTCGGCGTGATCTTCTCCATGACCGGCTGGGTATTTTATCGTTTGCGGGAAACGCGGGCGCTGACGGTGGCGCAGTTCTTTGAAATGCGCTACAGCCGCAAATTCCGAATCTTCGCCGGACTACTCTGCTGGCTTTCGGGCATCATCAACTTCGGCATCTTCCCCGCCATCGCCGCGCGCTTTTTGATCTACTTCTGCGGACTGCCCGATATCTTCACCGTGGCGGGCGTACATATCGCGACTTATCCGGCGCTGATGGTCGCGGATCTGGGACTGGCGCTGTTCTTCGTCAGCGGCGGCGGACAGATCTCGGTGATGGTGACGGAATGCGTGCAAGGAATGGTGGCGCTGTTCGCCTATATCGCGATCGCCGTCGCGGTGATTGTGCTGATCCCGTGGGGCCACGCAGTCACGGCGATGAACACTGCTCCGGCGGACGCCTCCATGCTGAACCCATTCCACACGGCGGGCGTTCAGGACTTCAACGCCTGGTTCTACCTGATCGGTATCTTCCTCTCGACTTATGGCTTTCAAACATGGCTCGGCGCCCAGGGGTTCATGACCTCAGCCCGCAATCCGCACGAACAGCGCATGGGCAACTTGATCTCAGGATGGCGCCGGGCGCCGCTTTATTTGATCGGCATCGTTCTGCCGCTGGCGGCTTTTACGGTGATGCATCTGCCGCAGTACGCGGGACTGGCGTCGGGAATCAACGCCGACATTCACCGGATCGGCAGCACGACGCTTCAGAATGAAATGTCCGTCCCGATCGCCCTCGCACACATCCTGCCGATCGGGATCAAGGGCCTGCTGGCGATGGTGGTGATCTTCCTCTCGATCACCTGTCATGATACGTACATGCACTCCTGGGGCGCCATCTTCGTCCAGGATGTTCTGATCCCCTGGCGCGGCGGCAAAGCGCTGGAGCCGGAGCAGCATGTCCGCTGGCTGCGCTACTCGATCTTCTTCGTCGCGGTCTTCGCGTTCTTCTTCAGCCTGTTCTATGTCGAAACCGACAAAATTCTCTTCTTCCAGGCCATCACCGGCACGATCTGGCTCGGCGGCGCCGGCGCGGTCATGATCGGCGGTCTCTACAGCCGCTTTGGAACTACGGCTGGCGCGTACGCGGCCATGATCGCCGGCGCGGTGCTCGGCATCGGAGGGCTGGTCATGCCGCATCTCTGGGAAGCGCACCACGCCACGAAATTCCCGATCAATGGCCAGTGGCTTTCGCTGATTTCGAGCGGCATCGCCATTGCGCTCTATGTGGGAATCTCCCTGATCACGGGCGGCGCGCGGCGGCCGTTCAACCTAGAAAAGATGCTGCACCGGGGCGCCTACTCGGTCGATCCGCACGAGCATGAAACGAAATCCGTCGCTAAAAGCCGCTGGCAAGAATTGCTGGGGATGGGCTCGGAGTTCTCCAAGGGCGATCGGTTTCTCGCGATCCTCTTCGCCGTATGGACATTTGGCTGGTGGGCCGTATTCATCAGCGTGTGCGTCGCCCACTTCGCCTTCCATGCGATCTCGGACGCGTTCTGGGCGCCGTTCTGGCGAACCTATATCATCCTGCTCATGGTGCAGTGCGTTCCCGTTTCGATCTGGTTCACCATCGGCGGCGTGAAGGACATTCGGGATTTGCTCCAGAGACTGGAAACCGCTAAGCGCGATCCGCTGGACGACGGGCGGGTGTCGCATGGGGATATTCCACACAGCTCTGTTACGCCTGGCTTGGAAGGTGAGGAAAAAGAATTAGCGGGGCTCCCTTTGTGACCTACTTCCCCGGCGCTTTCGAGACCTATTCCCCCACTCGCTTAGGCTCATCTTCCCCTTTTCCCAGCAAGAGGCTAAAGCCCGGGAAAAGGGGCGTTCATCATTGTGGTCCAGGCGAGTTTTGTCCTTTGGTTTTGGCCCCTCCGCCCCAATTCTGGGGTACCAGAGAAGACGCGTTCATCCTCATCGGGTCCCCCAGAATTGGGGCGGAGGGGCCATCCTAAAACTCTTCCAACACAATGGAACACTCGCCTGGATTGTAATTATCAGCACCCCTTTTCCCGCCCGAAAGGCCTTGCTGGGAAAAGGGGAGGCCGAAGTTTACTTCGGCGGGGGAATAGGTCCCGAAAGCGCTGGGGGTGAGGGCCTCAGCGCATCGCTTCATCCAGCGCCTCATTCAGCACAGGAATCCAGACGGCGTAGCCCCGGTCGTTGGGGTGAAACTTATCGGCGGCGAAGAGGGATGGGTCGCGGGCGAAGATGGGGCCGGTCCGGTCGGCGAGCGGTGCGAGCGTCAATCCATGCTCGCGGATAACGTCGGCGAAAACGGCGTTGATGCGGGCGGTCTGCGTTCCGGCAAACCAGCGCAAGGGCTGAGCGAAGCGTGGGACGCTGCCCATCTGCGGCGACGCCGTCAGGACGATGCGCGCGTCGGGACGGTCGGCCTGGATCTGCGTGATGATGGTTTCGAGACTAACGCGCAGTTCGCCGTTCTTGGTGAAATGAGTGACGTCGTTGGCGCCGAGGGAGATCAAGACAAGGTCGGGCTTCAAACCGTGGATCTGGGGGAGCTGGTCGCGGACAATATCCTCGGCGGTCGCGCCGGAAACGGCGTGGTTGATCATCGTGACGCGATGCGTCTGAGCGAGATGGCGCGCGGTGGACTGGGCGATCCCAGTTCGGTAATCGCCGCCCTGGCCGGCCGCGGTGCTGTCACCCAAGACGAGATAAGTCAGCGCAGGGCCGGACGTTCCGAAGTGCAGCGGCGCGTACTTCGGATCGACGTAATGGAGGCGCGGACCGGACAGCGCCATCCAGACTTCAATCCCGAAGACGGCGATCGGCGTCAGGATCAAAAGCGCGCCGCCCATCACAATCTTTGCCCGTCGGGTAAAGCGCAAGTGGTTACTTCTTCCCTGTCTTCGATTTCTTCGACATCTCCAAATACACCTGACGCGCGATCTCGCGGACTTGCTCCACCGTCAGCCCTGTCTTGGGGGACGGCGTTCCTCCGTCCCCAGCGGCGGGGCGCGGCGTGGGCGCGGAGGGTGGGGTTTCAGCGACATCGCCCCCGCCGGCGCTCAACGTCTGACCATCGCGCCACTGGCGATAGTAGGCGGCGATCTTTTCGCCGTCGGGAGAGAGGGTCAACTGCGCGCCGTCGACGGACTTCACCAGCGGCAGGCCATCTTGCCCTGGCGTCGTCCAGGCCCAGGCGGCGACGCCTTTTAAGTTGGGGATGCCCGTCAAGGCGGCATGAAAAGCGGCCGACGTGCTATGATACTCTTCCAGCCAAACCGGAATGCCATGGCCCGCTTTCTTCAGCAGGTCCGCGACAGACGAGTGGTAAGAATGCCAGCCGTACAGATCGACGAGCCCTTCGCCGATCGGCGATTCTGACGCGCCAGACATATCCTCCGCAAACCCTTCGGACTCCACTACGACGAATGCCTTGGGGTTTACCGACTTTACGGCGCGCGCAAGACGCACGGCGACGGGCTTCCACAGCGCCCAGCTGGCGTATTGGTGCGGCTCATTCAGTACGTCGATGATCACGGGCTTACCGGCGAAGTCCGCAGCGAGACGCTTGACCACCGATTCCAGCTTCGCGGCGCGCACGTCCAGCGAAGCGCCGGGGGGCATGTCCTGCGGCGCCAGACAGGGAACGACGCCCGCGCTCAGCATATTCTCCACGATCTGCGCGACCTTCTTGCGGTAAAGCACTTCGGCTTCGTAGCGCTGCGGATCGAAATTCTCGCGCAATACCGTCAATCCGGCGGTGGCGCGCAGCAGCTTATAATAAACCGGGCTATCGTTCGCCGCCGTCCCGATGCTGGCGATGGCGTTGCCGAAGTTACCGCCCAAAAAGAACGGCGCCTTGCCGGGCGCCATCGCCTGCTCGATACTCGGGTAACGCGCGGGGTCGGCGCGGACGATCCAGTCGCCCTTGTCGAAATCGACGCCCGGGTAGATCCATTGGATCAGCTTCCAGTTCCCATCGAACAAACCCACATTGGCGCTGTACACGCCGGGCTCGGCCGGCATATCGGCAATCAGTTCGCCGTCGATCTGCTGGTAATCGTCGGTGGCGTCGGTATGGTGCCGAGCCGCGCTCGTTTTGGCGAACTCCTGTTTGAAAACGCCCTTCCCCTTCGCCATCACCCAGAAGCCATTCTTGACGGCGGAGTACCCGGTGGGATACTTCACGGTATAGGGCACGTGGAGCTTTCCATCGGGACCAGGCGCCTGAACCGCATGCAGATCCGGCTCGATCACCGGCGCCGTAACTCGCTTGGCGTTTGTTTTCACGGTGAAGTTCAGCGGCGGCACTTTGAAGGAGGCGACGGTCTGGGTGAAGTTGCTGCCGGCCGCGAACAGCACAGCCCGCCCGGCGCCATAACGCCCGACCGGCATGGTGACGGTGAAGGAGCCGGTGTTGTCGGAGCCATCTGGAACAAGCGCCAGTTTGAGCGGCGCCCCGGCTGGGTCCAGGGGCTGGACCTTCTCATATTCCCCGGTGTCGAGGTTCTGGAGAAACACCTGGATCGTGACATTCCCGCCGTCGCTGCCGGGCGCGGTGGCGAGATGATAAAAGAAGGTGACTTCGCTCAGATCGACGGAAGCCTTGATCGAGGGATGATCCAGCGTGGTCGCCGCCCGCGAAGCGCCGCCTCCCATGGCAAGCAGTGTAACGGCAAGGCAGGCGGCGGAAGAGGCGGTGCGCAGTTTCATCGGTTTAAGCTCCAATCAGAGACGATTCCCGCGCATTGGCGCGGCGCATATAGTCGATCAATTCGTCGTATCGGGTGAAGATGAAGGTCGGGCGCGTGGCGCGCAGCATCTCAAAGTCATAAAACGACTGGTGCTCGTCGGGCAGATGCAGCGCCGTGTGCACTCCGGCGGCGTGCCCCGCGAGAACATCGGTCGTGTAGTCGCCGACAAACAGGCACTCATCCGGCGCCCGGTCCAGCAAATGCAGCGCCTTAAAGACAGGCTCGGGATGCGGCTTGAAATGCCGGACTTCATCGCCGGTGACGATCGCGTCGAAGGCGTCCTCAATCCCCATATTGCGCAGCCCCGACATGACCTGCGGGCGCGGCGAGGAAGTCACCAGCGCGACTGCCATCTTCAGCTCGCGCGCGGCGCTGAGCATCTCCAGAGCGCCGGGAAACAGCTCCGCCGTCGCCAGCGTCTTGGTCAAGCCATCCTTCACATGCCGCTCGAACTCCGCGCCCGATCCCAAATCGAACTCCGCCGCCGTCTCATCGTACGGCCGATAGTAAAAGCGCTGGATGATCGTGGCGTCGGGAACAGTGCGTCCAAGCTGGGCCAGCGCATATTGGAAGGCTTCCAGCCAGAGGGTAAGCGAGGGGGTTAACGTGCCGTCGAAATCGACGAGAAGCGTACGGTAAAGTGTTGGGGCCATATCAAGGTGATTATAGCATACTTAACCTGAAGGCGCGTGAACGGACAGGGCAAGGATGCGCCAGCCTTGCCCTGTGTGAGCGGCGCTATTTCGCGGCGCTGACGCTGGAAACGCCGCTGAGAGAAAAGCGGCCAGTTTTTCCGTGTGCGCCATCGACAAGAATATAATAGGATGTTCCTGCCGCAGCGTTGAACGATACGCGCCCCATCGTCTCTCCTGCCGCGCTGTCCTCCATCCCGACCGGCGTGAGCGCGTTGAGCGCGGTTCCCCTGTAAGCCTTCAGATATGGTTTGAACTTGTCGCCCACAGCCGTGAAACTCGTTGGGTCGCTGTATGGCGCAATCCAGCGATACCACACGGACCGTCGGGCAGGAACTTCCGCAGGCGCATCGTCCTCCTTTTTCTGGGCGTCCGTCGTTCCGGCCGATTCCTGAGCAGGCGCAGGTTCGTCCGTTTCATCCGTGGAGCCGACATTCGTTCCCTCGACCGTCATCACTTTCCCCACAAGCAAAATCGCGTTACCAAAGTCGTCATTGACGGGTCGCGGGTCCCAATTGAAATCGAACGCGCCCTGCTCCGCATGATAGTCCTCGACGAGGATGTTATATTTCGCGCCCTTGACCGCATTGACGGTGGCAAAGTATTTTGATGTTTTTCTCTGCGAGGCGATTTCGGTTTCATCCTTCAGACTGTCCACGCTCTCGCCGCTTGTGACTGCGACGATGTGATGCGTTTTGCCGTCCGCGCCGAAACGATAGCTCGCATTGGCAGGCGCCGTCCACTGATACCACACGGAACTGCCAAGAGAGTCCGGGTTTGTTCCGTCAAATTTCGGGATCGCTTCATCCTTCTCAACGCTCGCGCCGAGATTGGTTCCATCGAGATGGCCCGAGCTGCCTTTGATGGTAATCGCTTTGGCGAAGTTGTCATTCTTGGGCGTCGGCATCCAATTGAGAGTAAACGGCCCCATGCCATTCAGAAAATAATCCCAATCCACCACCATGACGCTATATACCGTTCCGGCCACAGCGTGCAGAGTGGCATAGCGATCATCCGGGAACAGCGGCTTGGGAGCCTTCGTTTCTAAAAAGTCGCTGTCCGAATGCCGAAACCGCACAAACCCCATCGCCTGCTGGCCATTCAGGTGCTGCTCACCCG
>JAOQAA010000698.1 GCA_025963815.1 Capsulimonas sp. | reverse complement strand
GAAGGATCCGCGCAATCTGCCGCAGGACTTCGTCGCCGGCGGGATGGCCGAAGTTGTCATTGAATTGCTTGAATTGATCCACATCGAGCAGCACGGCCGACAGCGGCGAGAGATGGCGACGGGCGCGAGTCATCTCTTCGCGCAGACGATCCTGGAATGTGCGGTGGTTTTTCAGGCCGGTCAGTCCATCGGTCGTCGCCAGCATCGCCAGCTGTTCGTTGGCGCGCTCAAGCTCACTCGTCTGATACTCCAGCACCACATTGAGATCTTCGATCTGGCCGACATGCGCCTTCAGTTCATGCTCATGCTGCTTTTGCGCGGTGACGTCGTTGAACGTTGTCACCACGGCGTAGGGCTGATCCATGCCCATCATCATCAAGGGAGCGGAGCCCACGGTTAGCCACTTCACGGAGCCGTCCGCATACTCCACGCCCATCAAAACGTCATGCTGCGCTTTTCCGGTGGCGAGGGTTACACGGGACGGAAACTCATCCTGTTCGAACTCCGCGCCCTTTTCATGCAGAATCCGGCATTTTCGCCCAGGACCGCCCCTTCCGAAAAGGTCCTCGTCGTTCAGATCCAGGATTTCCCCGGCGCGCTGATTGCTCATTTGCAGCTGGCCGTAGGCGTCGTGAACCACCAGTCCCTCCTGCATGGCGCCGATAGCCGAGCGGAACAAATTTTCGCTTTCTCGCAGTTCTTCCAGGGCCGCCGTGCGTGCGGTCAGCAAACTTTGTCGGGCTTCCTGTTCGGCGGCTTTGCCGGCGATGGCGCACGCCCAGCCGGAAACGATCTCCAGCGTCCGCAGGTTATCCTCGGAAAACCCGTTGTCCTCGCGTGAAGCGATCATCATCGCGCCCAGCATTTCGTCGCCGCTGAAGAGCGGAATGATCGCCACAGATTGCACGCTCAGCGACGCAAGCCATTGGGGATCGACACGCTCATCCTGCGATGCATCAGGTACGTAAATCAGGGATTTGGACTCGCGGCAAGCTCCCAGCAGACCAGTTTCCGTACTGACGCTCTGGTAAAGCTGAGACACAAAGTCGCCGCTGACATAGCTGTAATAAAGGCTGGCGGAGCCCCCCGTGAGGACAACGGCGCCGTCGGCGTCGGTAAGCGTGAGCGCCCGGTCTACCACCATCTGCATGGCGTCATCCGTATCGCCTTGCGTTGTCAGCAGTTCATGCTGTGCGTTGACAAGGGCGGAAAAGTGCTCGCGTTCAGATCGCCAATCGGCGTTAATGGGAGCATTGGTATTCTGAGTTGCGGACATAATCTGCCCCTGAACTTTCTGACGGCGTAAATTCTAACCTATATATCGGCAGATGCGTCGCCCTGCTTGAGGCTGAATTCTCAGGATCAGAAATTACGCCGCCAGCCGATTGTATATTCCGCCAGCCGCAGCAACCCGGCGGCAAGTGTTGCCAGCAGGCAGAACCAGAGGATACGCGAGCGTGCCGAGCGTGGCAGAAGGGCGCGATCACGCAGGCCGATTAGCATCGGGGCGCCGTCGACTAAAACCGTAAGAAATGCGGCGTAAGCCAGCCAGCCCAGTGGGTGAAGCGCCAGCGATTGCCGCAAGTCGCCGTGACCGATCAACACAAAGGCGCGAGTCAGTCCGCAGCCGGGGCAGGGCAGGCCCGTCAGGTGATAAAAGGGGCATATGGAAGGGAGGTGAAGAATTTGTCCGGATAAGTCCGGGAGCGGCAGTGCGACGCTGAGGAGAAGAACGGCGCAAGCGGCCAGGCATTCGTGCTTCGCCCGTCTGCTCTCTCTCGCCGTGTCGTCCACGTCTGATACCCTGTCTTGCTCGGTCTGACGCTCTCTATCCACGCTCATGCTAGAGTTTAGCACATTTGGCCACTGGGTAACTGAACAGTAGTGGGAACTTACAAATTCATGAAGCCGTCAGGCTTCGTAGTATAAAAACGAAGGAATGCGTCGCGTATTCTTGGAAAGTAAATGAGGAAGGCGATGGGAAGTCTTGAATCGCCCAAAGATATTAGCCCTCAACATGCGCTCAATCAAGGAGGATTGTTATTCGAGAGGCAGTTTCCCGCAGATGCTCGCATTGTTCCGCAGGCCCGCCATGACGCGCTGGCCATCTGCCATAGCTCGGGCATCACGGACGATGAGTGCGCCTCTCTGGACCTCGCTTTGGGAGAAGCGCTGGCGAACGCCGTTCGGCATGGCGGTTCGGAAGGCTTGGTTTGCCTCGCCGTATGGAGCTATCAAGGCAATCTGATCCTGAGGGTGCATAATGGCGGCCCCGGGTTTGAACCGCCGCAGCCTCCCTATCCCATGCCTGCTGGGTTCCCCGCGACGAGCGGGCGTGGCTTGCCGTTAATGGAGACGCTGACCGACGCCATGATGGTATGCCGGGGTGACGCAAACGAGGGAGGATCTTCAACCTTTTTGGTGAAACATCTCCCAGAAGCAAAAACGGCCGTTTAGGAACGTTTGTCGGTGATACACTCCGATCGATTGACAGGAGAAAACACAATGCCTCAAGACAAAGAAGCTCAGCACCGCTACGAACAAGCCGCCGCCGCCGGGAAGGCCGCGCGCCATGATGAGATTGCGGATCAAGAATTGAACGACGCCTATCTACAAGCAGACAGCCACACCGGGCAGCAAGGCGAGCTGCCGCCCAATACGGAAGCGCTTGACGCGGCCGATGTCAAGGAAGCATACAGCCTTTTGCAGGACTTCGCGCACGACGAGCTGCATCGCGTTCGTATCACCCCCGCTGGAGCCCTTCTAAGCGGCGGTGACGCTTATGTCAATCTCCATGACCGGCAGCGCGGCGAGCTTCGCGCGTCCGGCAATGAGACAGTGGTGGGAGAAGGCCAGTATTTCGTTTCCAAGAAAGATGTGGATTTCGAGATCTGGAACAAGCTGCTTTATCTGGAGCGATAATTCCATCCTGATCTGAGAACAAAGGCGCGGACGCTGCTGTCCGCGCCTTTGTTGCGTCAATTGCATCTGGCGCTCGGCCGCCACGTTCGGGTAAAATCGCGCCAGCAATGTCCAAGGAGGCGGCTAGATGTTTCCATACCACGTGCATAAGTATTTGATGGGCGCCATCGCGGGAACGCCCGATCTGTTCGAATATCTGCTGCAAGATATGACGGAGGATGAAGCGGATTTTCGTCCCGACCCCGAACGCTTCACGCTTCGCGAGGCGATCACCCATGTCGCCGACTGGGACGAAGTTTTCACGGGGCGTTTGATGCAGACGCTGGAAGACGACTATCCCACGCTCGTCGGCCTTGATGAAGGCCAGGTCGCGATCGATCGCGACTATGCGCACGCCGACTGGAAAGCGCAGCTCGCCCTGCTGCGCGAACGCCGCCTGCGCATGTCCCATCTGCTGCGCAATCTCAACGCCGCCGACTGGGAGAGGACCGGAAACCACACCGAAAACGGAAAGATGACAATCGCCGATCAGGCCGTCATGGTCGCCGTGCACGACAACTACCACCTGCGCCAAATCGCCGATTTCCGCGCGGCCTACGCCGCGCAGGGCAAGCACTTCGCTGCGCTGTGAGATTAGCCCTCACCCCCCCGGCCCCCTCTCCCAATTCTGGGAGAGGGGGAGTCAGAATGAGATTTAGATTAGGGATTTGGTCCGAAATCTTAACTTAAAAACTCTGGCTCCCCTTCTCCCAGAATTGGGAGAAGGGGCTGGGGGATGAGGGCTTTCTACTCATTTACCTCGATAAATCCCGCCGGGTCTTTTTCAAACAGAGTTTGCAGCGCCAGCATCGTGCGTGTTCCCTGGACGACACCCGTCGCGCGCAAGTCTAAAACTACGGACCGGATGGCCTCGATGTTCGGCGCCACCACGCGCACTTGGAAGTAATCTTCACCGGTCACTCGGTAGCATTCGCGCACCCAGGCGTTGTCTTTCAATAATTGGATCACTCTCGCCTCTTCGGCGTCCGAGCAGGCCGGCATGAGCGTGATGGCGATGAAGGCGCGCACGGTCATGCCGATCCGGTCGGGATTGATGCTGAGGGTGTATGCCTGGATCACTCCTTCGGCGCGCAGTCGATCCATGCGGTCCGCCACCGCTTGGCGCGTCATGCCGACGATCTTAGCCAGGGAAGCGGCGGAAACACGACTGTCTTCGCTGAGCGCTTTGAGTAACAGTTTGTCAGTTTCATCAAGGTGATAGGTTGTCATTTTGTGGCGTTTGTCGTTTGATGGATTGCGAAGTGTTTGCTTCGTGGGGAATTCATTAGCGGCCCTGTTGACAGAGCCGCGCCCGTCATGATATGATACATCATCAGCCCAGTGTTGTGCGCTGATCGGTATTTGGAAGGCGAAGACGTCTTCTCTGATTCCTATGGATATTCATCCATGGGGCAGGGAAGGCGTCTTTTTGTTTGCTTGCTCGGGAGGTGTGTTATGTGCGGCATCGCGGGAATCCTCTATCGGACCCCGAAGGCGTATTATCATCCGGTCGGACATACGCTGCTGGAAATGGCGGCTTGCCTCCAGCATCGAGGCTCGGACTCCGCCGGGATCGCCGTCTACTCCCAGGAGGAGCGGCGCGCTTCAATTCAAGTCTTATGGCCGGCGGATGCGGAACTGCCCGAGCCGCGTGAGGTTCTGGCCGCGGGCGGCGGCTTGCTCTCGCACCTTCAGCCAGAGAGCGCCGGCTTCCGCGCAGTCGTGAGCGAAGAGGGATCGGACGCCGTTGGAAAGCTTGTGATGAGACTGGAGACGACGTTTCCCGGCGCGACGGCGATCGCCTTCGGCAAATCGCTGTGCATCCATAAAACCGTGGGGGTGGCTTCGAAACTGGAAGAAGATGCTGAGGATATGACTGGGACGCACGGGATTGCGCACTTGCGATTGGCGACGGAAAGCCGTATCGACCCCGCGCACGCGCAGCCCTTTTGGGGGCGGCCGTATTCCGACATCGCCGTCACGCACAACGGCCATATCACAAATTACTATAAACTGCGCAAACGGATGGAGGCGCGGGGCTTTTCTTTTGCGAGTCAGAACGACTCGGAAATCATCGGCATGGTGATTGGAGAAAAGCTGGCGGCGGGGATGGATCTGGAGGCGGCGCTGTATGAAGCGCGCGAGGTGCTGGATGGATCGTTCTCCTTTTTAGTGGCGACGTCCGATGGGATCGGTGTTCTGCGCGATCCGATCGCCACCAAACCCTTGCTGTATGTCGAGACGGAGGACGTGGTCGCGCTGGCGTCCGAGCACCAGGCGCTGCACCGGGTGCTCGGTAACGGGGCGAAGGTGCGTGAGATCGCCGCACGGGAGGTCCGAGTTTGGAGCAAGGCATGAACGTGACGATCGACTGCGAAACGCGCACGACGCGTGAGATCAACCTTGCCCTGCGGGAAGCGTCGCTCGCTCAGACGTCCGTTCAGCTAAGTAATCCCGACTGTCGGCACAATCTGGCTGTCGGCGTCACGACGCCGCTGTCCGTGGAGATTGATGGCCACGTCGGCTACTACTGCGGCGGGCTTTGCGACGGCGTCGATATCCGAGTGGCCGGCGACGCCGGCTGGGGGCTGGCGGAGAATTTGATGGGCGGGCGCATCGCCATCACGGGGTCGGCGGGCTCGGCGGCGGGAGCCACGATGCGCGGCGGGACCGTGATCGTCGGCGGTGACGCCGGCGCGCGCTGCGGCATCGCGATGAAGGGCGGAACGCTGATTGTCGGCGGCAGTGTGGGTGTTCTATCGGCGTTTATGATGCAGAAGGGCGTGCTGATCATCTGCGGCGACGCCGGCGAGGCGCTGGGCGACTCGCTCTACGAGG
>JAOQAA010000059.1 GCA_025963815.1 Capsulimonas sp. | reverse complement strand
GCGCAACAAAGCGCCGATCCTGGACCTGCGGGTCCTGAAGGATCGGAACCTCTCGGCGGCGGTCGTGCTCGGTCTGGTGCTCGGGTTCGGTCTCTACGGCGGCGTCTTTATCTACCCGCTATTCGTGCAGACGATCCTCGGATTCACGCCGACCGCCACCGGTCTCGCGCTCCTGCCCGGCGGTATCGCCACCGCCGTGGCGGTGATGATCTGCGGGCGTCTGCTGTCCAAAGGGTTCGACCCGCGCATCCTGATCGCCACCGGCATGACGATCTACATCACGTCGATGTGGATGCTGGGGCATTTGACTCCGCAAAGCGGCCAGTCGGACACGCAGCTCGGCCTGCTGGTTCGCGGCCTGGGGCTGGGGCTCGTCTTCATTCCGATCAGCACCACGGCGTTCGCCAGCCTCAAGGGCGCGCAGATCGCCCAGGGCGCCGCGCTGTATAACTTGATGCGACAGCTCGGCGGCTCCTTCGGCATCGCCCTTCTGACAACTTATGTCACGAATATGACTGAGTTCCATCGCTACAATCTGGTCGGTCGTCTCTACCAGGGCAACGTGACCCTCGACCAGCGCGTCGCCGGTATCACCGCCGGAATGATCGGCAAGGGGCTGAGCCCAGACGCCGCCCACAAAGCGGCTCTCACGCTCGTTAGTCACACGGTCCAGGCGCAGGCCATGACGATGGCGTACAACAACGCCTTCATACTGCTCGGGGTCTCGTTCCTAGTCGCTACGCCCGCCGTGCTGCTGCTGCGCCGGCCGAAGAAGGGCGGAGGCGCGGGGGCGAGCGCGGCGCATTAGGAGCGCCGTAGTCCCTATTCCCCCGCTCGCTGAGGCTCGCCTCCCCGAGCGGGGGAATAGGGACCAATCGGGGAATAGCGCCTCCAAGAAACACCCGCAAATCCCCACGCAGGATTCCCCATCTCCTCCCGCGAATAGGCCGTGCATTGCAGATCGGCTGCAACTCCCATTTTCCCATCTAGGGGGTCCCATGGCGGCGCACTTCTGGATCTTTCCGTGGATCGCGCTCTTTCTCGGGCTCGTGGCGTTTTCCGCCGCGAGCCTGCGCGCGTTTCGTTTTCCTGTCACTCCCGGCGGTTCGCGCCGGGATATTCCCTCACTGATCGTTTGGGCGCTGGCGACGGCCGTCGCGACGTGGCTGAGCCTGCGTCTCGGATCGGCGGCGGGCGTGGATTATATCGCGGCGCGCGGCGTACTGCTGGGGGCCGTCGGCGGGCTGCTGCTTGTGGGGACGGCTGGGCGCGGGGCGCGCGGTTTGGAGAGCGCGGCGCCCGCGGCGCTGGTGATCGGGTGGGGCGTGGCGGTGACGGCGGCGGCGCGGCTGTGGCTGACGCATGGGGAGCTGTCGGGGCTGACCGGGCTGATCCTGGGCGTGGTGATTCCCATCGTAATCTTCGGGGTGGCGCGGCGTGAGGCTTCCGAGGAGACCGGGGCGGGAGTGCTGATCGGCGCGGGGCTGGCGTTTCTCGCGACGATTTCGGCGGCGGTGCAGATCGGGTTTACCCGGGCGCGGCTGATCGAGCAGATGTATTGGCCGGATGTGCCGCTGCTGCTTGGGGGCGCGATGTGCCTCGGCTTGCTCGTGGCGATGCTGATCCCCAAAGCCCGGCTTCGCGCGCTCTGGATCGGACTGCCGTATTTGATTGCGACGGTCGCTGTGGGCGAGACGCTAGCGCATGAGCGCACGCCGTTGAAGCTGCTGGGGGTGGGCGTGCTGACCTTTGCGCTTTTGTTCGCAATCGGCCGGCAAAGGCGAGACGCCGCCGAGGCCGCCCCAGCGCTTCCCGTGCGGACTCTCCTACCGTCGCTCGCCCTGCTAGTGATGGCGCTGACCGTCAGTTACGCCTACTGGGCGGGCTACGGAGTGGCGCTGATGCTGCTCGCGGGCTGGGCGGTCGTCGCCGCCGTTCCCTGGCGCGGGACGGATGAGGCGTCGGCGGACTTCGCCGGCGTGGCGTCCCTGCTGCCGGCGTTTGTTTTCGGCGCTGTCGCGGTGATGCACCGGCTGCTGCTCCTGCAAAACTCGGATGCGCTGGATGTGAACGCCGTGACCGATGCCTGGGACTTTTTCGCCCTCAGCCTTGGCGCAATCCTGCCCTTCGCCGCCGCCGAAGCCGGCGCGGCGCGCGGGCGTATTCCCGCATGGCTGGCGGCGGCGTTCTGGCTGCTGGCGCTGACTATTCCCATCCTGATTGCCGATTATGTTCTGGCGGTGCGCGCGGGGGGGGGGCTGCTGCTCGGCGCGGCGCTGGCGGCGCTCTTTTCGACCTTCGCCGCCGGGCAGTCACGTGGGCGTGTCCTGGTCGGGAGCCTGACGGTCGGCGCGCTGACGCTGATCATGACTCCGATCGCGAGTGAGTGGGATGAGCCGACTCGGCGCGTGCGAACGCTGATCGTGATCGGCGCCGTCGTGCTGCTTGCGATCCTCCAGCTGCTGCCGTCGCGGCGGGACGCGCCTCCGGCCGAGCGGGACCCGCAGCCGGCCGTGGAGGGCTAACCGCCATGGCAAACGCACGCAAACGCGGTCTCTTGGCCGCAAATCCGCGCCTCGGCGCGGCCGCCGCTCTGCTCGCGCTGGGCGGCCTCTTCGTCGCCATGATCAACGCCGGTCCCCACACAGGGACTGTTCAGGGGCGGTGCCTGGAGCAAGTCACCGGAGCGGCCGTTCCCAAAGCTAGGGTCTGGCTGGAAAAGGAAGCAGACGCGTCGGACGAATCTTCGAGCGAAGAGGAGCGCGGTGAAGTCGTGGTCAGCGCCATGGGCAATCGAGACGCGCCCTATGGCTGGGGCCAGGGAGCGGCCGCCGACGACGCCGCAGGGCAGTCCGACGCCGA
>JAOQAA010000684.1 GCA_025963815.1 Capsulimonas sp. | reverse complement strand
CCAGTTACGCAAATCCTGCATCCGACATAATGCTCCGGGCATGCCCATTTCCTAACGTTCTCCTGTTTTCGTCGTCAGCAATTTTTGCGAAGTGACCGGGCAAGACAATGGACTCTCGAAGCGATGTACCGTGCTGTCGAACACCATGAATTCGATCTCTGGGCGTATGTACTTATGCCAGAGCATGTTCATATACTTGTTAGACCTGTCAATGATCAATACAAGATCAGTGATCTTATGTTTGCTCTGAAGCAGCCTGTTACTGCAAAGGCCAAGCGTCATTTTCTTGCTACTGGAGCTTCAGCCGAAAAGCAAGAACCCTTCTGGGACATCCAGCCAAACGGCCGTGGCGCCTTTCGCTTCTGGCAGCGCGGAGGTGGGTACGACAGGAACCTCTGGTCTGAAGACGAAATTTCCAAAACGATAAATTACATTCATCAGAATCCCGTCCGGCGTGGTTTGTGTGAGCGACCAGCGGAATGGGAATGGTCAAGTGCGAGAGGCTATGAAGAAGGCGCCGATGCGTCAATGATAACTTTTTAGGAGCTAATATGCCCGGACCACTCGACAACCTTCCCGTGTTACGACCCGGAGTGCGCACGAAACGCGTCTCGTCTTATGATCGAACGGGGGGCAACAACGACTTTGTTCCGATCGCGTTGGGGGAAACGCGAACGCTGGCGGAAGTTACCGGGGCAGGGGTGATCAAACACATTTGGATCACGATCAGCTGCGCCGATCCTATGATCCGGCGCAATGCGATCCTTCGTATGTACTGGGATGGGGAGGCGTCGCCGTCGGTGGAGTGTCCGCTGGGGGATTTCTTTGGACAGGGCTGGGGTGAGCGTTACTTATACGCCTCGCTGCCGCTGGCGGCTGCGCCGGCGAGTGGCAACGCGCTGAACTGTTACTTCCCGATGCCGTTCGGCGAGGGAGCGCGGATCGAGATCGAGAACCAGTCCGACAAGAATATCGACAACTTTTATTACTATGTGGACTATGAGGAGCATTTGGGCGGTGTGGGCCCGGAGGTAGGGCGTTTTCATGCCTGGTGGAACCGGCAGACGCCGGGGCCGGAATCGGCGGGCGGCGACCGGGAGAACGAATGGGAGACACTGGGCGTGCAGCCGATCAATCCATCGGACGCCCACAATCACGTGTTCGTGCACGCTGAGGGCGCGGGGCACTATGTCGGAGTCAATTATTATGTCGATTCGCCGACGCCGCTCTGGTACGGCGAGGGTGACGATATGTTCCTGATCGACGGCGAACCGTGGCCCGGCTCTCTGCACGGCACCGGGACGGAGGATTACTTCAACGGCTCCTGGTGCCCCAAAGAGACATATACGCATCCGTACTTCGGCTACGCGCGCGTGAACGGCGAAACGGGCTTTCTCGGCCGGACGCACTGCTATCGATTCCATCTCGAGGATCCGATTTACTTCGAAAAATCTCTGAGTGCTTCTATCGAACATGGCCACGCGAACTCACTGACCCTGGACCTCGCGACGGTCGCTTACTGGTATCAGAGCGAGCCGCACGCGCCCTTCCCGGCCATGCTCCCGAAAGCACAGCGGCAGCCAATGCCCAAGATCCTCCCGCAGGACATCCATCGCTGGCGCGACAGCTGGCGGCGCGAACTGGGCGGCGGCCCGCTCTGGGGGAACGAGCCGCTGCCGGATTCGACGCACATCAAGTAAGGAATTTCAGGCGGCCATCCGCAGCTTCATCTGCGGCGCCTGTTCTTCCAGACGGAACCGAGCGATCGTATCCTGAAGCTGGCGCGCGACTCCGGACAGATCGCGTGAGGCGCTGGCGAGGTCCTCTACGGAGGATTGCTGGCGTTGTGTGGCCTCCGCAACCATCTCAATGGAGGCGGAGACCTCCTCGGCGGAGGCGCACAGTTCCTCTGTCGCCGCGGAGCTTTGCTCCATCACGGCGCTCACGTCTCCAATAGCCTGGTTGACCTGCTCGGCCGATTGCGTCATCTTGCCGGACGCCGCACAGATTTCCTCAACACGCTGCGAGACGATTTGAATTCCCCGCTCGATTTTTGTGAGGGCGCTGCCGGCTTCGGCGGCGAGGGCGGAAGAGGCTTCTACGTCACGCGTGCCCTCCTCCATTGACTGTACGGCCTGCTTTGTGCGTTCCTGTACATCCGAGATCAGCGAAGCGATCTCTTTGGTGGCGACGCCCGATCTTTCGGCGAGTTTGCGGACTTCGTCCGCGACCACCGCGAAGCCGCGTCCGCTTTCTCCCGCCCGCGCTGCTTCGATGGCGGCGTTGAGCGCCAGAAGGTTCGTCTGCGACGCGATATCGTCGATCGTTTTCACAATGGCGCCGATCTGACCCGACGCCGCTCCCAATCCCTGAATAATGTCGGCGGACCGCGAGACGGACTTTTGAACGCCCTGCATGCTTTCAATGGATCGCGCCACCGTCCGCGCGCCGTCGCCAGTCACGCGGGTCGCGTCTGTTCCGGCGGACTTGGCGGCGTCGGCGTCCTGCGCCACGGACTGGACGGAACCCATCATTTCGCGCAGCTGTCCCACGCTTTGAGCAAGAGAGGTGGCGGCGGTCTCGCTGCCGTGGGCGATTTCACTCGCGCCGCGCGCCGACTGTTCGCTGGCGCTGGAAATTTCGTTCATGGAGGCGCTGACTTCCGCCGCCGATTCACTGACCATACGCGACGACCCCGCAAGCATGCCCGACGCCGTCGTCACGGCTTCGGCGCTTTCGGACAGCTCGCCAATCAGTGTGCGCAGCTGACGGTTCATCGCGGCGAAGGCGTGTCCCAGTGTGTCTTTGTCGGAGCGCGGAGTAATGTGGCCAGTAAGGTCGCCATTCGCGATGGCTTCCGCGATGCGGGCCATTTCGTTTTGATAGTCGATCAGCGTGCGCAGAGAGTTCGCCAACTGCCCTGTTTCTTCTCGTGTATCCAGCGTGATTTTCTGGTCGAGGTCGCCCTGAGCCAGACCGTCGGCCGCCTTCGCCATCAGCTTCAGAGAGTGGGAAATATTTCGGGAGATCGCATAAGCGGCTAAGGATCCAAGCGCCAGCATTGCAATCAGCAGTGTCGTCACTTGAAGTGCGGCGGTTCGGCTGGTCTCCACGGCCTGCCGCGCCAGCGATTGGCCGTACTGCTCATTAAAGCCTGACAATTCCGTGAGCGGATCTTCAATCCCAGAATGGAATAGCTTTTTCATATCCCCATTCAGGAGCTTCAGCGCCTCGCCCGTGTGGCGCTGATGGCTCAGGGCCAGTGCGCGGTCATTCATCTGTGAGTACGAAGTCCAGCTGCTTTTGAAGGTTTCAAAAACGGTGCGTTCCTTGTCCGTCAGCGGCGTCTTCGCGTAGGCGTCGAAATCTCCTTGAAGCGCGGACTGCGCTTCGGCAATCCCCGCATCGTATTTCGCCTTGCCTTCGTCTCCCTGTTCCAGAAGATGCTGAAACTCACGTGTGCGCACCTGCCGCGCGGAACCTGTCATATGCGCGGCGATTACGGACTTCGGCAGCGGATTACGCGCGATCTCTTGAGCAACATCCCCGAGGTGTGTCATATGGGCCAGCGCTAGCGCTCCCAGAAGAGCGGCGACAACGAGACATGCCCCAAACCCCAGGGCGAGCTTTCGAGCGACTGCAAGATTAGCGAACCATTTCATGTTGAGTGTATCCTACTGATGGAATTGATTTCGTATTCCATATCGGTAGAAATATTCATGCCCGTTAGCTTGTGTGTAAATTTGTTCTTATCGTGTTGGCCGGATGCGCAGGCGCAAATAACGTGGCGGCAAGTACAATCAAGAGATTATGATTCTGTGTTTGTGAATGAAACGGCATTGTAATCCCCTGAAAGTTCAAAGCGCATGGCGCTGACGCCGTCGGCGCGCTCTTGCCGCGCCGAGTTTTTTCCAGCCGCCAGCCACCGAGAATACGATCAAGGAGAAGAATACAAGGACATCGACATAAATCGGCGTTCGTTCGTCACGTCCGATGAACTTCGTCGGCGGTACGATCTCATCTTGGCTTCGGGATGGCTGAAAGTCAAGGTCGCCATCGCCAATACGCGCTGGAGCCTTATCGACAAACGCCGTGATCCATTGCCCCGGAGCGGCGTCCTCCTCACTCAGGGCTAGTTTTGTTCTCAGTTCCGGAGCGAGTCTAGCGGGAAGCCGTTTGGTAAACAGCGTCTCGCCTTGCCAGTCGCTTGTTCCTGCTTCCAGGACGCCTTCCATTCGCGATGTTGTGAGTAAATAAATGCTCAGGCTGCGAGGGATGGAGCTTTCATTCGGGATTCTGGAATCCGAAGGTTCGCTGTATGGGAAAAAAGGCTTTTCCGTGTGGAACGTCATACAAACGCTTGCCGACGGGTCTGCTCCCTGACGCCCGCCGTTGGTGATTTTGAACGCGGTAATCGCCCAGCCCTTTTGGATATAGGGCGCGAGCCACTTCGACAGCGTGGTTCGCGGCGAATACCCATGGCTGTGCAGCCACTGCTCCAGCGCCCCTGCATCGTTTGCCCGCAGAACCGTCGCGTCGTATCCGCCCACCGTTTCCGAGCTGACGACATCGACTTCGGCCGTCACATTTCCCCCGACTGTCCCCAGTTTGTTCCCGGCGGTCTGACCCAAGTATTCCAGCACGCTAGTGAACCGAATCCCTTGCCTTGGATCAGCGTTGATTTCGGGCTCGCCAAACTTATCGAGGTCCCCGAAGACCTCATCATTGACGGGATTGAGTTTTGGCGCTTCCGGGGTCGGTACAAGAAAACCCACATCCTTTCCGGTCCCCACGAAATCCGCGCGGCGAATAAAATGCTCGGTATGTGTCCCCGGATCCCAGACGATGATCGCCTGCTCCTGCGCGATTTCCATGGCTGTTCCGGGCAAGGAGAGCGTCGCACAGGCATGGACCAAGTGTGAGGCCGCAAGGGATCCTATGATCGCCAGCAGAGTCGGCAGATGTTTAATGGTCAAAAATTGGCGCTGCATTTTCTTTTTTCTTCACGTTTCTTTGTCAGTCGGGATGAATGTCATGAAGAGCCACTCCTCCTAGGATATTGTGCCTGCTCCCTTATTATACAGGTGTTCTTGAAGATAAGATCCCGTCAAGGAGAAAGCGAACAGGCGCGTCGTTCGACGAATTAAGGTGGAGTGCGGAGGGGCATGACGACGAAATCCGGAGCGTCCTTCAAAAATGCAAAGAAGCAAACGCCAAGCGTGACGCGGAGTGTTTCATCCACCGTTTCTTGTTTGTGCTCCATGTTGCCTCCATTGCCGCTTGGATCTCTCCTACAACGGGAAATGGAGGACATGGTTTCTCTTTGGGGCGAGGCGTTATGCGGGGCGTCGTCTCCGAACTTGCCAGAACAGGAGCAAAGCTCCGAGGAGCAGCGCCGCGACGCCGGACGGTTCCGGAACGGCGGCAGGCGCGGGCGCTTTCAGCCCGGCTTCCTGATACTGTCCCTTGGTTTCCAGAACGACCGCGCCGGAGAGCGGCGTAACGATGTGGCTTTCGACGGCGAGTTTGGAAGCGGCGAGACGCTCATTGTGGGTGGATGCGGCGTGCCGCCAGGTCGCGAGAACGCGGCTTGCGGCGGACACGCTGTCTCCGCCTGAAACATTCGGTGGCAGATAAAGGCCGTTGACGGCGGGTTCTCGACCACCGAGCGGAATTTCCGCCGTGTCCGAAGGCGCCGTGGCGGCGTATGCCGCGAGACGGACGGCGTTCTCCATCACGTGGCTCGTAGTGGCCGAGAGAGCATAGACGCCGCGATCGTTCGCGATAGCCTCCATGACGGCGTCTTCGCCGGCTCCGCAGCGGACGCCGACCAGGATCGTGTGATGAATAGGCGAGTCCTTGGCGGTTTTCAGGGTATCGACATCGCAGACGGAATCTGGTTTTGCGTCATGCAGCCACAGGACCGCAGAGGGAGTCGTCCTCGCTTTGGCGGCGGCGCACGCCCACTCAAGCGCGCCCATCGAATCCAGGCCGCCGACATAGTGAAGGTCGCTCCACCAGGAATCGTCGCCTGGGATGGGAGCGCCGGCCGACTCCCATCCGGTCGAGCCGCGCTCCGGATGGCGGGAGTTTGCGATCAGATACCGCGAGCCAGCGGGAAGAGCCGCCAGCGCGGCGCGCAGTTCGCGCTGCGGCTGGGCGCCCAGCGCCTCGCCGACGCGCACCGTGGGGTCGATCAGCACGACGAGATTGACAGGGTGTGCGGGCGGCGCGAACGGCGACACACGCCGCACGCGGTCGCTTCCGATTTTGTCGCCTGCCTGCGGCGCCGGACCTCCGGAAATCGTCAGGGCAGGCGGAGTTCGCGTCTCCTTCGCATTTAGGAGAAGGGAGGCGGTATGAAGATCGCCGCGATCCTCGATTTGCCATTGCGACGCTCCGCTCAGGCGGCCACTCCCTTGGCTCCATTTTCCTTCCAAATGCATCGAATGACGCAGAGATCGATCGATTCGGAAGTTGGCGTCTTCGAGAATGGGCGGCGTGAAGGCGAGAGCCGGAGCTGCGGGGTCGCGCCATTGCAGGGGAGCGGTCATTCCGAGACGGATCTTCATGGCGCCATGGGCGGGAACGGGAAAGCACTGGGCGAGCACCCGCCCCGGAGCGACGGAAGTCACGAGCAGAGGATCGCGACGTTCCACCACGGCGACTTTCTGATATGCTTCCCTGACTGCTCCCGTCGAACCGAACGCTGCGCTGCGCTCCACCCCGTTGATCCACAGCGACGCGCGGTCGATTACTCCGCCTTCGGGCAGTAAAATATCCGCGCGCGCTTCCTGAGGCTGGTCGCCGGTATTGCGAAACTCCATGATCCAGTCACACGCAGCGCTTTCCCGATCCGGCGTGAGTGTGCCGTTGAGTTCGGAGGACGCCAGAAGAAGTCCGCGCGCCGGATGTCCCACCTTCGTCCCGCCGGTTTCCTCCACAGCCATGTCCTGTTCCCAGGCGGCGTCTTCCGCGGCGTTGCCCAGGGCGGCGTCCGGACGGCGGCGGGGCGGTGGACGCCGACCGGCCCGTCACAAGGTAATAGACCGCCTTGGCGTCAATTGCTCCTTTGGGCTCTTTTCGGTAAGTTTCGTCGTCAAAACTATCCCAGATCGAAGTAAACTGGCCAGCTCCTGCCTGAAACCAGAAGCTGGGGTTTCTCACCCCGGCATTTGTGAGAAGAGCATCTTCGGCGTGCAGAAAACGAAGGCGCGTGACTGCGGAAGCGCGTTTTGCAGGCTCGTACATTGCCTCCATTACGGCTCTGCCGATCACCAGCGGGGCAGCGACCATCTGGATCATCAGAAGCGCGCTCACACAGACCGTCACTGCGTTCGACAATGAGGGAAGCGCAATCTCCTCCTGACGGCGCCGTTCTTTTAGCGCCTGAAGCTGACGGCAGAGGACAATCAGATTGATCAAAGGACTCCAGGCGCAGAAGCCAATTCCCATGCCTAAGATCGCGATCAAGCTAAGCGGCATCAGCACCAAGAAGCTGAATGTATAGAGCGCGGCGACGACAATTGAAATTATGGTCGCTGCGTATGCCGCGCCGTGGAGCACTCGAAGACGGTTCGTAGGAATCTCAGCGCTTCGCAGTAAGCCCACATTCAGCAGCAATGTCACGGGGATCAGTCCGTAGGCGAAGACGGCGACGGCGTCCGGGAGCGGATCGAACATCACGGACGAGCAAATCCGGATCGACATCTCGACCGCCATGGAGATGATCGATAATACTGCGGCGATAACGGCGCCGTTCCAGCGTACAGGGCGAATTGTAGGTGACAAGGATAGTTCCCTTTTGCTGATTTAAACTACTTTATAAAACAAAGTATATTGCATGACTGGGAAAATGTCAATCCCAGCTGCGAATTAATCGCGACAGCAGCTGCGCAAGCTGCTGCTGTTCTTCCGCGCCGAGCGCGCTGAGCAGATTGCGTTCGTTTTCCATATGTTCGGCCATCGCTTCATCGATCACTGCCAGTCCCTCGGGCGTCAGGCAAACCAATGTGCCACGCCGGTCGTTGGGGTCGGGACGCCGCGCAATGAAGCCGCTCTGCTCTAGGCGGTCGAGACGGTTTGTCATTGTGCCGGACGTCAGCATCAGCTCCCGGTAGAGGTGTGTCGGGGAAAGCTCGTACGGCGGACCATTGCGGCGCAGCGACGCCAGCACGTCGCCGCCTCCAAAGCTGATCCCATAATGCTCGAAGACGGGCTGAATACGCGTTTTTAGCATCTCCGACGCCATCAGAATACGACCGACCACCGCGATCGTCTCAGTCTTCAGTTCCGGCTGTTCTTTGCGCCACTGCGCCAAAATCTCATCGACTCGATCGGTTTGCATTCTTCCATTATAGCTTGACATCGGCGAAGAAAACTAGGTATCTTAATTCAAAGTATCTTGAAGTGAAGATAAATTTTAAAGGAGATCGAGCAATGACTCTTGTAGGAAAAACGGTGATTGTGGTGGGCGGCGGCTCCGGCATTGGCCTGGGGATCGCGGAAGCGGCGTTCAAAGACGGGGCGGAAGTCGTGATTGTGGGGCGCTCACAGGAGAAGCTTGATCGGGCGTTACTGGGTTTGGGCAATCCGGCGCAGGTTCAGGCTGTTGTGGCGGACGCCGTTGACGAAGTCCAGATCCAGCGGCTCTTTGAAATGGTCGGAGGCTTCGACCATCTGATCAGCACCGCCGTCTGGGCGGCGTATCAGCCGGTGCGTGAGTTCGATATCGATGAGGCCCGCAGGGCGCTCGACGCCAAGCTTATCGGGCCGTTGATGCTCGTGAAGCACGGCGTCGATCGGATTCGCGTGGGAGGCTCATTCACCTTCACCGGCGGGATCGCCGCGGACCGTCCTGGCCCACGCGCCTCGGTGCTGGCGGCGGCGAATGCCGGTCTGTCCGGCCTCGTGCGCGCCCTGGCTTTGGAGATCGCCCCGGTTCGCGTCAATTTGATCTCGCCGGGATGGGTGGACACGCCAATCTGGGACACCATCGGCGGCGGAAACAAAGACACGATCCTCGCGCAAATGGCGAGCCGATTGCCGGTCGGACGCATCGGTTCGCCCGCCGACATCGCGCTGGCGGCTCTGTTTCTGATGGGCAGCGCCTTCACCACGGGGGAAACCCTGAATATCGACGGCGGACATCGGCTGGTGTGAGGACGGCGCGCCGCGCCGTCTTTGTTCCGAAGTGTCTATCTGGGGCTGAAAGTCGCGCGGAAGTTCTTTGGCGCCTGACCCATGAATCCCGTTCCGGCGGCGACGTGCGCGCCGGCCACGCACGGTGTCCCCCCCATATCCTGGTCGCAGTCCGTGCTCGTGTTCCAGTCGCCGGACGACACTTGTTCGGGAAGCAGATACTTCGAGTGCCCATCGGCCAGGGTGAAGTTGGCTCCGTTCGTATGGCGGCACTGGGTGAGAACGCGGTTGGTGAAGCGTGCGGGGATGCCCATCGCTTTGTTCGCGCCCTGGCTTACCGCGTATTTGGCGTTTGGGGTGAGGTCGATCCAGCCTGCGCCGCCATCTCCGCCGTTGCCGGCTGGGGTAGGGTTAGCAGAGAAGCCGTCGTCATTGATATTCACCAAGTCGCATTGGGCGCCCTGCGCCTCCATCAAAAGCACAGTATAGACCGGCGCCGTGAGGGTCGACAGGCGTGCGCCGGGATTGTTGTTGAAGGAAAATCCGTGGCCGTCCAAACCAGAGTTCATCGCATAGGAGATCGGGTAATCGATCTCGTTCTGGCCATTTAAGTTTTTGGTTTGGGGGGTCGGGTCGTCCGGACAATGGTAAACTTCCGTGCTTTTGACATACGGATAGATGGCCGAACCCCAGCCGTGTCCCTCCCAGTAATTGTTTCCGCCAAAGTTGTACCGATTGTTGCACGGAAACGTTTCATCGTTATCCTGCAAGTACTGCATCATACC
>JAOQAA010000640.1 GCA_025963815.1 Capsulimonas sp. | reverse complement strand
GAAGGATTTCGATAAAACGAAAACAAAATTGATCGCTGATTACACGCAGTCCCAGCAGGGCAAGGCGTGGCAGGATTATGAAAAGACCCTGAGAGAAGATCCCACCGTCAAGTATACGTTCAACGATCCTGCGCTGGAGGGCGGCCATACCCTGGCGCGCCTGAGCAGCGCCAAGGATCAGGCCGGGCGCGATGCGATGATGAAGGAAGCAATGGCCGACTACAAAAAGGCCCTCGCCAAAGATCCGAAAGGCGCGCGCGCGGCGGGGATCAATGTACTGCTGGGCCAGATCGCCTCGCAGATGAAGCAGAACAAGGACGCCATCGCATACTACACCGCAGCGGTAGCGACCTCGGATGACGCACAGCTTCACATGGCTCTGGGTCAGGCGTACATGGAAGACAAGAACAACGATAAAGCCGTGGAGCAGTTCCAGGAGGCGTCAAAGCAAGCGTGGGACGATCAGCAGGTCCACCAGATGCTCATGGGCAGCTACTTGCAGATGAAACGCATGGATTTGGTCGCTCAGGAACAGAAGTGGATGACAGACTATCAGAAGAATCATCCGCAGCCCTCAATGAACCTCGGCGGCCCCGGCGCGCCTAGCGGTACGCCCATTACCGTCCAGTCGCCGTCGGGCGGTCCCGCCGGCAAGATCCACGTGGGCGCCCCGGCTGCTCCCGCACCGAAGCCGGCGCAGTAACGCCTTGCCAGGAACTCTCTACATCGTCGCGACCCCGATCGGCAACCTTGAGGACATTACCCTGCGCGCCCTGCGCATCCTTAAGGAAGCCGATCTGGTCGCCGCCGAAGATACCCGCCACACCCTCAAGCTGCTCGCGCACTTTGAGATCACAACCCCGCTGATCTCCTTCCACCAGCACAGCGACACGGACCGCGCGGACCACCTCGTTTACAAAATGGCCGAGGAAGGCAAGTCAGTCGCCTTGGTGACCGACGCCGGCACCCCTGGAGTTTCCGATCCCGGCGTCGAACTTGTCCGCGCCGCCATTGCGGCCGGCGTGACCGTCGTTCCCATCCCCGGCGCCAGCGCCGTTCTTTCCGCCTTGGTTGGAAGCGGTCTGCCCCCGGCCCGCTTTGCTTTCGAAGGCTTCCTCCCGCGCACGAAATCCGACCGGCGTGAAAAGCTCGCCGCCTTCGCTGCCGAAGAAACGCGGACCCTCGTTTTTTATGAAGCGCCGAACCGAACTCGCGAGACCCTCACGGACATGCGCGATATCTTCGGCGCGGACCGGCCCGCCGCCGTGGGGCGCGAGCTGACGAAGAAGTTCGAAGAGTTCGTCCGCGGGCCGCTCGGGGATGTTCTGGCGCATTTTACCAAAAACGAAGCGCGCGGCGAGATCACCATCGTCGTCGCCGGCCGGGACGCCGCCACGGTAACCGCCCCGGATGAGATCGAGCTATCTCCTGAAGAGCGGATGCTCGCGGCTTTGCGGGCGTGTTTGGAAGCCGGCGTCAGCGAGCGCGACGCCGTCCGTCAGGTCAGCACGGATTTGAAGCTCTCAAAGCGCGATGTCTACGCCGCCGCGCTCGCCCTCAAAAACGAAGCGTGAGTGTGCTATAATATGGGCGGGATGGGGAGATACGCTCCGTCAAAACTTTTTGCAGGAGAAACAAGCGCGCATGGAGCGAAAGTTACACCAGGAGCCGGTTTACGATATCGAGGCGCTGCGGACCAAGGCGGATTCGTGGAAGGGGCGCAACGCCAGCCACGCCGTTGTGGAGTGGAGCACGGGGACCGGACCGACGATTTTTGTCTTTCCTGAGGGCGAGCGCCGCTTCGGCGTGAAGTGGACCGCCGCTGTGGAGACTGCCAACTACAACGAACTGTACGCTGACTATATCGAGCAGAAGCTTCTGCCGATCGTCACGGAAGCTGTCCGCGCTCGCGGTTTGGAAGTCACCGTGCGATGCGTCGATCTTCAGCCACTCCAGGTTCAGCGCCAGCGGCGCCGCCAGATCGAACGCGCGCAGCACGCCGTTTCTCATCACTAACCCAAGACAAGTTCCAAAGTTCAAGGCCCTTTCCCAGCAAATGGGGGAGGGCCTTTTGCATTGCGCCGTCAATCCCCATCCCGTTGAAAATTTAATTTTTCTTAATCTTCTTAACAATTTGTCTCAACGAACCCAATTCGTGAGACAGGGCGTCATTTTTCCTGGCGAGTGAGCATGCAATTACGCATACGCACTGATTTTTGTGGCGAAAATCCCACTTCGATTTTCATTCGCCTGCCTGCTTTGAAAGTAAATAACACGATCTCATTGCGAGGGGGCAAACATTTCACTCTTAGGTGGAACAGAATTCGTCGTGAGGATGCTTCTTGTCATACAGCGCTGGAATTGGTTGCGGCGCGCAAGTGGTGGCGCATCCCAATTTATAATTTCTTGATAGCAAAGCGTCATGAAAATAAAATCATTCTGTATATGGGCGTTAACTCTCCATCTAATCAATATCTAGTGGAGAACATCTGTGCGTAAAACGAAATGTAGCTTAAATTTGCCGCCAACATCTTAAAAAATATTTCTGAAAACGCCTTGACAATTTTCCGCGATATACCGTATGATTGTGACGAAAGTGGTGGGAAGTGGTGACTTAGTGGAGGATTGTGGTGTTTCAGGGGGAATTTGACCATAGCGTTGATGATAAAGGACGCGTGATCATTCCGACCAGGTTTCGATCTTCCCTGGGCGAACGCTTCTACATGACCAAAGGAGTCGGCGGCTGTATCTTCGTGTATACCGAAGCGGCTTACAAGCAGCTGAGCGATACGCTCAACAAGCAGCGCCAGCTCGACGAGCACACCATAAGGCTGCAGCGGTTTTTTACATCGACGGAGTCCAGCGTAGACGGGCAGGGGCGCGTCGCCATCCCAAGCAAACTGCGCGACTGGGCGAAAATCGGTGAACAGGGCGATGTCGTCATTGTCGGCGCGAGCGCCCGCATTGAAATCTGGGCGCGCATCGCCTGGGATAAGTACAACGAAGATTTGACCGATGAAATGATCAGCTTCTCGGCGCGTGAGGTCGGGATCGCTTAATGGACCTGCCGTATCATATTCCGGTTCTGCGCGACGCCGTCGTGGAGCTGATGGCCCCGGGGCCGGGCAAGATCTTTGTCGATGGAACCCTCGGCGCCGGCGGACACGCCGGCGCGGTGGCGGCGCATCTGGCGCCCGGCGGGCGGATGATCGGAATCGATCAGGACCCGGCGGCGCTTGCGGAAGCCGGACGAAACCTGGCGGAGTTTGGCGACATCGTGACGACGGTCCACGCGCGGTTCGATGAGATCCCGCAGGCTCTGGATCGGCTCGGAATTGATAAGATCGACGGCGCTTTATTCGACCTGGGTGTCTCCTCTCATCAATTAGATACGCCGGAACGCGGATTTTCGTTTAAAGATCCATCGGCAATTTTGGACATGCGCATGAATACGGCGCATGGAGGGCAGACGGCGGCGGATCTGCTGAACACGCTGGATGAGCGGGCGCTGACCACACTTATTCGTGACAACTCGGATGAGAAGTGGGCGTCCCGGATCGCACGTTTTGTCGTGGAGCGCCGGGCGGAAGAGCCTTACCGGACGGTGGGGCAGCTGGTGGAGACCGTACATGCGGCTATCCCCGTGGCGGCCCGCCCGCCCGACACGCACGCAGCGACTCGCACGTTTCAGTCGCTTCGCATTGCTGTTAATAACGAATTGTCCATTCTCGGACGTGCGCTGGAAAGCACAATAGACCGTCTCGGTAAAGACGGCGTGATCGCGGTGCTTTCCTATCACTCGCTCGAAGACAGAATCGTCAAGCAGTTATTCACGAGGCTCTCCGGGCGAGGAGCCGGCGAGGGACCGTATGGCCTGCGGCCTCCCGCAATCGTGGAGCTGGTAACGAAGAAGCCCGTAACGCCGTCCGCCGGCGAGATCAGCGCCAACCCGCGCGCGAGAAGCGCAAAACTACGGGTGGCTCGACGACTGTAAACCAATGCCGCTGACTGAAGAACAACCTGCCACGTTGGGACGGGGCGCCAGGGAGTACGCTATGCTGGAAACGCAAGTCGTGACAGTACCGCGCGACGTCACAGCGACGCCGCGGCGAGCGGAACGATCTTTATCCATGTCGCCGGCCGCCGCGCCGTCGCCTTATCGGACGGCGGAACCGGCGCCCACGATCTCCACACGCCCATCGCGGAAGCGCAATTCCACCGATCGCCTGCTGCGGTCGGAGGCTCGTCTGCTCATGGTCGCCGGCGCCGGCGCCACTATCTTCTGCGCGATCCTCGTGATCTACCTCGCCGCCTACGCCCGCGTCACCAATTTGGGTCTGGCGCAGTCGAGCGCCCGTGTCCATTTGCACCAGCTGAAGCAGGAGAATGAAACGCTGCGGGCGCAACTCGCGCAGGTTCAAAATCCCGATCGTATCGTGGCGCACGCCACCACGCTCGGGATGATGACCAGCGCCAATCAAGTCTGCTACATTACGCGAGATGGCCAGGCCGTCCCGGCGAACACAAATATGGGCGAACGGCTCCCAGGGGTGACGAGCAGTGGCGCGAACTCAGTCAACATCGCATCAGCATCTTTCGGTCATTAGACCGCGCGCCGTCGCGATCTTCGCGACGATCGCGGCGGCGAATCTTCTGTTAGCCGGACGTTTGTTTTACCTACAAACGATCCGGCACTCATATTATGTGGAGCAGGCGGATTCCGTCCGGGTCAACAAAAACGATCTGCTGCCCAAACGCGGGCAGATCATGGACCGTAACGGCGATGTCCTGGCCATCAACGTTCCCGCCAAACAAATCTTCGCCGACCCCTGGGAAATCGAGGACCGCGCGGCGGCCGTTTCTCTGCTGGCGCCCATGCTCGGCATGGAGCCAACTCTCCTCGAACAGCGTCTCGACCCTGGGACGAACAAAAAACGCCATTATGTGCTGCTCATGCGCCACGCGTCGCTGGAGCTGGGCGGCCAGATAAAAGCGCTGAAACTGCGCGGCGTCGGCGTCGGCCCCGACACGCGCCGATCCTATCCGAACGGCGCGCTGGCCGCTCAGATGATTGGCTTCACCGACCGCGATTCCAAGGGCGTGGAGGGGCTGGAGCACAGCCAGGAATCCATGCTGGTGGGCGCAAAGGGCTCGATTACCGGCGAAGTCGATCCGCACGGACGCTTTATGCCCGGCACGATCATTCAGAAAGATCCCGAAAACGGGGCCGATCTGGTGCTGACGATCGACAAATCCCTTCAGCACGCCGCTGATATGGAGCTGTCAGCCGCGGTAAAAGCGCACCACGCCAAGAGCGGGGTCGCGATCATCCTCGATCCGCGCAACGGCGAGATCCTTGCGCTGTCCAACGCTCCGACTTTCGATCCCAATCAGCCCAAGCCGCCGGGCCGTCTCACCCAGGAACAGGGGCTGGCGGCGGCGGCGCTCTGGCGAAACGGCGCCGTGTCCGATCTGTATGAACCCGGGTCCACTATGAAGACCATCACTGCGTCGGCGGTCCTTCAGAATAAAGGCCTCGACGTCATGCATGACCATGTCTACTGTAACGCCATCTGGCAGTACGGCGGGCACACCATTCATTGCGCTCCGGATCCACCGTACTATGGACATCACGGTTCCGAGGACCTGCGCGGCGTTCTCAAAGAATCGTGCAACATCGGTATGGCGCAATTCGGGTTAAAGATTGGCCCCGACAACCTGTACAAATATCTGCAATCGTTCGGGTTTTTCGAGTACGCGCACAGTGGGCTTCCGGGCGAGCAGAAATCATGGCTGAAGTCGCCCGATGAGTTCAACAAGTATACAGGAAGCGTCGGCTGGTCCAAGATCCAGTTCGCCAATATCTCGTTCGGACAGGGCATTTCGGTGACGCCTCTGCAAATGGCGACGGCGTACGGCGCGATCGCGAACAACGGCGTGATGATGCGTCCCCACATCATCAAAGCGACACGCAAGGGCGATGTCGAGACCCTGATCGCGCCGGAGATGGTTCGGCAAGTGGTCGATCCCAAGACGGCGGAAGCGACCCGCTCGATGCTCGGCACGGTTGTGCGCGAAGGTACGGGCAAACCCGCGCAAATCGCCGGATTCAGCGTCGGCGGCAAGACGGGGT
>JAOQAA010000608.1 GCA_025963815.1 Capsulimonas sp. | reverse complement strand
GTCGGCGGGCGCGTCGCCGACCATCATCGCGGTTTTGGCGTCTTTTCCGATCAATTCCAAGGCGCGCAGGGCCGGCGCAGGGTTTGGTTTGTGTTCGGGAGTGTCGTCGGCGGTCACGATCGCGCTGAAGTATGGGCGGAGGGCAAGGCGATCCAGCGTGTCCTCGGCGGACGGGGCGTTGCGCCCCGTCACGATGGCGAGCGTGTAATCTAATCGTTTTAGCGTATCGAGGAGGTTGATAACTCCCGGAAAGAGGGTAACTAGATGGAGGTTTTCGCGCTGAAAGCTTCGATGCGTTGCGGCGAACGGCGCGCCATCAGCGCCGTTGGAGAGGCTGACATAGCAGGCGTTTAGCGGCTGGCCGAAGAGTGTGGTGAGATGCTCGCGGTCGATTTGCAAACCGTGCGCGGACGCGGTGTGCTCGTAGGCGGAGACGATCCAGCGATGGGTGTCCGCGAGGACGCCGTCGAGATCGAAGAGGATCGTGTCGATAGATTTCATTTCTCTCTATTATACACCGGCGCAAGCCGCTCGAACGCTTGACTTTCGCCGGTCGCGCCCACATAATCGTGAAATAGTTCACATCAATATGACAGCCGCCCAAACCAGGAGTTTCCGACCTTGCGCAACACGACCGGGTGTACGGCCTTTGCGCTTTTCGCCTTCGCCCTTTTAATATTTACGTCCCCGGCCCACGCCGCGTTTCAGCCGCGCATTTCGGTGGCGACACAAACGATCAACGACAAGACATTCGCCTCCGTCACGATCAACGATCGTCCGGCGTTTACGCTGCGCACGTCCGCCGGAGGCTACCCGCCTTCGGAGCGGGCGGATGCTGCGGCGGGACGACTGCAAGGGGTTGTGGAGAACTGGGCGCTCCCCGTCGCGGTCAAGGCTGTGAAGGTGGATGGGTCGACATGGTCGATTACGATTCATGACGGCAGTCTTTTGCTTGTGACATCGGCTGAGGCTGCGGCGCATGGGATGAAGCTTCCGGATCTGGCGCGCACATGGGCGAAAAATATCCATGACCTGCTCGCCGAGCCGCCGTTCACGGTATCCAAGCGATCCCTGATCGTACCGATGCGCGAAACGCGAACCGTCGTGATTGGCGGCGCTGTCTCCACCGATCAGATCACGATGACCAGCTCCTCCCCCGGCGTTGCGCAGCTGCAGTTCAATCCGGCGACGCGGCGCTTGATCGTCGGCGGCGCGGCGGCGGGGAAAACAGTCGTCTCCATCCGCGCCGCTCAAGGTCAGTCCTCCGCCCAGCTCGATTTTACCGTCTCGGTGCTGAAGTACGCCGCACAGATCGATCCCACCGCGACCGTCACCATCACGGGAACTCCGGCGGCGTCGCTCGCGACGACTTACACGGCGATTTACACGGGACTGTCACGGGCCATCGCCCCCGAGCCGGGCGCGCGCGTACGCTTCCTGTCCAAACCCGAAATATCCCGCCCGCCGGCGCCAGGCGAGCGCATCCGGGTGACTGTGCCGGTCACCGTCCGAGGCGCGAATTTGCTGCCGGTGGAATCGTCCGCCACAATTACGGTCGTCAATCAGGCGGTCGGTCAGAGGCCAGCCTCACGCCTGTTCTACTCCAATCATCCGGAGCGCGTGATGCGCTCACAAAATCTTTTTCTCGCCAAGATATTTCCCGACATCGCCACACGGCTGGATTACCACCATCAGAACGGCTCCGGCCAGCCGCTGATCTTTCATGCGGACCTCATCAACAGCAGTGAAACACCAGTGCGCGTCCATATGATCGCCGGGATCTCCGACCCAGGCGCCGACACGATCCAGGTGGGACGGCGCGCAGGTTCACGTTACCTTCGCGCCAGCCAGGCCAACGACGGGACGGTGCTGGACGTGCCCGCGTACAGCCGCATCCCGATCATTTCTCAGCGACTGGGAGTGGAGCAGACGGTCAGCGGGATCGTCGATCTGCGGCCGATCGGCGGCGGCCCGGCGGTGACGCTGAGCATCTCCGCCGATGGGGACGATCAGACGGTTTCTTCTCCTATCACCGCGCTGCTCACGGCGACGGCGGGAAACTCAGCGTTTATCTCACCGGCTTTGGACCATTCCAGTGAAGGCGAGTCATCCGAAGCGCTGTCTCCTTGGGTGTTCGGTCCGCCGCTGATCGAACGCGACGCATCGTTCAGCGTTGGCGGCTCCTGGACATATATGCGAATTGGGAACAATGACTCGCTGAAGGACACGACGGGTAAGTTGCTTCTTTATGGAAACTATGGAGTCGACTACGTCATCAATTTGAAGCTCAGTAACCCCACCACGGAGCTCAAAACTGTCGGACTGTTCTTCGCTCCCGAGGCCGGCAGCGTGGCGGGCGTATTCCGGGTGGATGATGGCCCGATCATTGAATTCGATCCAACCTTGCCTCCGAACGAGCCCATCATCGGGCGTATTCCACTCGCCGCGGGCGAGACTCGGACAGTGCGCCTGCGCACGATGCCGCTGAACGGCTCCTTCTATCCGATGTCCATCATCGCGCATAGCCTCTGATCCGGCGGGGCAATTCTATGGCGGCCAAAATCAGCTTACCGATGCCGAGATTCATGAAGGACACCAACGGAGTGCGCTCGCCTACGTCCGAGGCGACCGGCGTATGGCTGCCCGCGCTTGCGCTATTTGTCGCGTTCTGGATTCTGTACCTTTGGACGGCCACACAGTACAATACGTTCGACGCCGTCTCCTACGCCAATGAGATCGGCCGGCTCTATCCCCAAACACACGACCCACGCTGGCTCTTCCATCCACATCACCTTTTGTTCAACGCCACCGGGTATTTGATTTGGCGCGCCGCGCAGACGCTGGGTTACATTGGCGGCCCCCTCCCTGTCATCGAGGCCTGGAACGCGACTTCGGGCGCCCTTGGGCTCGTACTCTATTATCTGTCACTCAGATCGTTGCTCAAGCGATCTCGCTGGATCCCTCTGCTGATCGCGGCGGGCCTCGGGCTGTCATTCGGTTATTGGATCTGCGCGACGGATGGGCGAGTCAACATGCCCAGCACAGTGCTGCTCCTGGGCGCCTTCTGGGCCACATGCCGTTTGATTCAAACAGGGAATCGAAAACTGGCGGCGCTGGCGGGCGTGCTGACCGGATTGGCTATTCTCTACCATGAAAGCGCCGGGCTATTTTTGGTGGTGGGCGTCGCCGGAGCGCTCCTCTCTTATCAGGGGGACGATCTGGCCGCGCGCGCGGGGTGGAAACGCCGCTGCGCCCTGGCTGCGATCTATCTCACCTCCAGCCTCCTTCTTGTTCTCACCGTGTACGCCGTGATCGGCGCTGCGGCGCTTCACTTCCGATCATTCGGCGCATTTCATCGCTGGTCGAGCGAGTACGTCGAGCTTGGCTGGTGGTGGAACTTTCACATCCTGACCAACATCCGTCTTGACGCCTATGCGTTCCGGCGCGCCGCATTCGTGGAGCCGCCCGGCAAGCAGGGAACCTTTCACCTCAGCGGCGCGCCAACCCAGATATTGGTGTTTTACTTCACGGTGCTGATTGGCTGGTTCGTTTCGGTCTACGCCTTTTTAGTGGCGATTCCTCTGCTCTGGCGCACGCATATCCGGCCGCTGCTGATCGTGAGCTTGATCTGGGTCGTCGTCTATACGCTGTTTTTCACCGTCTGGTCGCCAGGCTATGTCGTCTTTTGGGTGCCGGTGCTGATCCCCACAGGACTTCTGCTGGCGTTTTCTCTGGCGCACTACCGGGCAGGACGCATGGGGCTCGCCGTCAATTGGCTGCTTGGTGTCTGGATTGCGCTCTACGCCGTCAGCAATTTTATGTCCAGCATCGGTCCACATCAGGATCCTCAATCCAGTCCATTTCGCCGGACGGCCATGGATGTCCGAAGCCACACCGTACGCGGAGACCTGATCGTCGTGGCCGGAGCCGGAGACGCGGCGCAGTGCGAAGTCGATATCCCCTACTTTGCCGACCGGGACTGCATTTCGATCCACACGATGGCGGCGCGCGCCAAGGAGAATGCGGATCGCACACGCAGCACGATCCAATCGCGGATCGCGCAAACGCTTGCCTCGGGAAATCACGTATACGTTCTTGACGAAGTGATGAGCGATAGGTCTGTTCTTGAGGCGCTGCACAAACGTCACCCGAAGGTCGACCGCGCGCAAATTCAAGAAACATTCCGCCCCTGGCGACGGTCTATCGCCTGGAAAAGCCCGCGCGGACCGGTCTGGATTCTGGAACAAGAACCGACGCCCGCTCCGATTCCGTAACAACATCAGGAGCATTCTTTGCGTTTTAGGACATTCTCGATCATTTGCGGCCTCGCCGCCGCGACAACGACGATTGCCTGGGGACAGCAGCCCGCTGCCCCCACCATTCCGGAGACAACTGTGAATCCTACGCCTCAGCCCTCACCCACGGACGTGGTTCTGGATACAAAGAATGACGTGGTGGGAGTCGCCCAGCAGATAGCTCATGCGCAGGGCCTCCAGACGCGCATTCTCTGGATGGACGCCGGCGCGAACATCGGCAATCTCAATTCGGAAGCCAAAGTCGCGGATATCATCCAGAAGGTGAAGGCGAGCGGGATCAACACGATTGTCCTGGATGTGAAGCCGATCGTCGGCGAGACGATCTATCCCAGCAAGTTCGCGCCTCGACTGACGAAGTGGACCAACGGCGAAGTCGATCCCAGTTTCGATGTCCTGGGCCATGTGCTGAGCGCAGCGCACGCCGCCGGCATCCCTGTGTTCGCCAACATGAGCACCTTCGGCGAAGGGCACAAGTACGTCAAGCGTGGCTTGGCCTACACGCATCCCGATTGGCAAACGGTGATGTACCAGACGGACCGGAGTGTAGGTCGACTGGGCGTGACTGCGCCGATTACCTATCTCAACCAATTGCCGAAAGACGATAAGGGTCTCGGTGCGCTGACGGGACAAGGGCTGCTCGCGCAAAACCACCCCGGCTACACCATCGTCGTATTGAACTTTGACGCCCGTGTCATCGCCGTTTACGATGGTGCGGCGCTCGCGGACGCCCATGTGACGCTTCCCCTGCGCGGCTCCGCCCTTGCCGGCAGCGGACCGATGGGCGATTGGCTAAAAGCGAATGCGATCCCCGGCGAGATTATGACGTATCAAAGCACCGCGAAGTACGTTCCGATCGTCGATGTTCCAGAGCAGAAGATCACGATGTTCTGCAACCCGATCAACCCGGAAGTGCGGCAGCATAATCTCGATATCGTGCGCGAAGTCGTGATGAACTACGAAGTCGACGGCATGATCTTCGACGACCGTCTGCGCTATGCGGCGATCAACGCCGACTTCAGCCCGCTGAGCCGCTCGACATTCGAAAAGCATGTCGGGCATACGCTCACCTGGCCGGACGATGTGTATCGTGAATCCGAGTACCCGGGGCAGGCGCCGATTCTAGGTCCATACTATCAAGAGTGGCTGAACTGGCGCGCGGGGAATATTCAGTCGTGGGTCGCGGAAGCGTCGAGTATTGTCCATTCCGTGCGTCCCAAGGCGCAAATGGCGGTTTACGTCGGCTCCTGGTACGGGGACTATGAAAAAGTCGGCATGAACTGGGGAGCTCAGGATTTCCACGCCAACTACACATGGCTCACCCCTGAATACCAAAAGACCGGCATCGCCAATCTGCTGGACTGGCTGACCACGGGATGCTACTACGCGAACGCCACCGTGGCGGAAGCGAATGCCGCTGGAACAAGTCCCGGCGCGACCGTGGAAGGCGCGGGCCTGCTCTCGAACCGCGTGGTGAACGACGCCGCCTGGACCTACGCCGGAATTTATGCGCTCTCCTATCAGGACAACCCCGCGCAGTTCCAGCGCGCGATCAAAGCCGCCGTCGGTTCGACTCAGGGTGTGATGATCTTCGACATGTCGCAGATCGTACAGTACAACTGGTGGGACGCCATGGGTGAAGCCTTCGGCCACACCACCGCCGTCGCGCCGCACACTGTTGATGGCCTGCTCGCCCAGGTCCGCGCCCAGCACGCCGCCGACAAGGCCGCCGGCAAACCACAGCCCGAGATTCCCGCCTATCAAGGCATTGAAGATACAGGATTTTAAACGTACGTGATGATGCAAGTTCGATCTGTTCTGGCCGCCGTTCTGGCGCTGTTTTCTCTTCTCGCCCTCTCAGGCAACGCCCAGACTCCGCTGCCGCCGCGTGAGACCCCCCGGACTTTCACCGCATTTGCGCAGGTGGAGACACATCGCCTGCGCCTTGTGAACGCCAAAGACGGCGCCATCCAGGTCTCCCAGGATGGCGGAAAAAACTGGACGCTTCTGGGCCGCGTGATCGTTCCGGCGAATACCTGCGTGCAGGGATATCTCGCCAGCGGCTACGCGCCGCTGAGCAGCGTCGCGGCGACGGCCGTGCATGGCCTGCGCATTCGGGTCGGAGACCTTGGCAGCGCTTACCCCAAACTGATCGCCGTTCTGCCGCGTGAGTTCATGCAGACTCCCGATCGATTTGGCGGACACGTCGCCGGCGAATCGGGAATCTACACCAACATTCCCGTCGGCCAGTCGATCTTCCGCGAGCTTTCCCCCTACGCGGGAAGCGAGGTATTCCGGCAGGACGACGATGGAACGCTGACGCCGCTGCCGATCAACTACGAGCCGCAGCCGGACGACGTGTTCATCATCGTCGTCAAGCGCCCGGAAAACCCGCTGGTCAAGGTGGATTTTGAGAATGCCCCCGGCGGCGCCGTCACCGTGACCTATGCAGACGGAACGTCCAAGGTCGTGACGACCGTTCTGAAGCCCGTTTATGGAGTCGGACGCTACGACGGCTGTTCTTACACGGGCGTCGGCGGGCTCAACACCAGCCATATGGGGGTTATCACGGTCTCCACCGCGCCGGTTACGACTTCGAAGCTTTTTGAAGGCACGGGAAACGAGCGGCGCGGCGGGTTTCAGATCCAGCCGTCTTACCATAACTCACAGTCACCCGAAGCATGGGCGGCTTCGGTCATGGTGCTTGGCTCCAAGAAAAAGCAGCGCGAGCCGGAGCTGGAAGGCACGCCGCCGCTGTTCTTCGGGCATTTCGATCTCGCCTGGATCAAGAACGATCCCACGCACTCCTGGCGTACGGAGATCCGCATCAAGAACGGGCCGTGGCGGCCGATGCTCACCGCCGTCGGGAGCAAGCCCAAAGCGCTCATGGGTGTCACGGCGGTGCGCCTCGTACGCGACAAGCAGGCGGATAAGGGATGGCTGGCCGCGCGGATCGAGACGCAGCGTAAACGATATCAGATTCAGAGTCTGCTGCTGGCGCGCGCTGGCAAAATTCCAGTCAGGCGCGGCGACATTAACATCGACGCGCCCGTCAACGACCCACGTGTCCGGTTTGTCGCTTTCTATGTAGACGGCGCGTTCCGTGGAATTACCAACACAGCGCCATTCAATCTGTCCTGGAACACAACGGAAAATCCAGATGGAGAATATGTGGTAGAGGCGCGCGAGCAGGACGAGAATAATCGTCCTTTGCGTACGACGCGCACCAAAGTCTGGGTCGATAACAAAGGCGAGGTCAAAGGATAACTTATGGCGATCTTCTGCGGCGTCATGTCGGGCACGAGCATAGACGGCGTCGATGTCGCTTTCGCCGAAATCGAGGTCGTCTCCACGGATGCGGCCCAGCCTCGCTTCACCGTAAAGCTCCTCGCCGACTATGCCGTTCCCTACTCCGAAGACCTGCGCGCCCGCCTCCTGCATCTGCGCGGAGGAGGCGCCGTGTCCATTGGCGAAGTCTGCGCACTCCACCACGCGCTGGGCCATGTGTACGCGGACGCCGTCACGGAAGCCGCCAAACACGCCAAGATTGACTTGACATCCGTCCAGGCCATCGGCCTGCATGGTCAGACGGTGTGGCACGCCCCGCCCTCGTCGCAGCCCGAAAATGCCGGCACGCTTCAGATTGGACAGCCAGCCATCCTCGCCGAACGCCTCGGCGTCACCATCATCTCAGACTTCCGCGCCCGCGATATGGCGGCGGGCGGCGAAGGCGCGCCATTAATCCCCTTCGCCGATTATCTCTTGCTTGGCTCGCCCACCGAAACGCGCGTCGTGCTCAACATCGGCGGCATCGCCAACATCACCTATCTCCCGGCCAACGGCGCCCTGTCCGACATCATCGCCTTCGACACCGGCCCCGGCAATACCCTTCTCGACGGCGCCGCCCAGCGCCTCCTCGGCGCCTCTCGCGACGACGGCGGCAAGGCCGCCCTCTCCGGCCGCATCCTCGAACACGCTCTTACCGAAGCGCTCGCGCACCCCTACTTCCAAAAGCCTCCGCCCAAGAGCACCGGCCCCGAACTCTTCGGCGCTGTGTTCCTGGGAAAAGTCCTGCAAACCTGCGCCGACTCGCGCCCGGAAGACAAGCTCGCCACGCTCACAGCGATTACCGTCCGCAGCATCGCGGCCGCGATCGATGCGCTCCCCACACCGCCCATTCGCATGATCGTCGGCGGAGGAGGAACACAAAACGCCGCGCTGATGCAGGGATTGGCGAATGCTCTGCCCGGCATAAAAGTGGAGACACATGAGGCATTGGGGATTTCCAGCGCCTCAAAAGAAGCACTGGCGTTCGCCGTACTCGCGGCGGCGCGGATGCATGGGATCGCGGCAAGCGCACCATCCGCGACGGGGGCGCGCGGAGCGCGGGTGCTGGGGTGTTTGACGTAATAGACCCACCTGGCCCTCGTCCGCCCCTGAGTGACCCACCCCGCCCCTTCGGGGCACCCCTCCCATGAAGCTGGGAAGGGTTGGAAAGAGATTCTCGGACAAAAGCCGCCTGCGACTTCGATCCTAACTACCCTTCCCTGCTTCAAGGGAGGGGTCGGCCGAAGGCCGGGGGTGGGTCACGCAGGGGCGAACGAAGGCCAAGTGGGCAGGACAGCTACAACTCCAGCACCGCGTAAGTCACCGAGGGCATGTCCGGCAATGGCGTCAGTGTGAAGCCGAGTTTGCGGCAGATCGCCTGCATGCCGTAGTTCTCCGACAGCATCTCCGCCGTCAATCGCGCGAGCTTTTCGTCGCGCGCGATCTGCACCAACTGCCTCAGCATCTCACTGCCGACACCCTGATTCTGGAATAGGTCGCTGACGAGCAGGGAGAAGTTTGCCTCGCTGCGGCCTGGGATCTTACTGAGGCGGGCAATGGCGACGATGTCGCCGTGGCCGTCGCCGGTGAGCTGGCGCTGAGCGACCAGAGCGATCTCGCGGTCGTAATCGTTGAAGCAGATGCGAATGAGACGGTTGTGCGCGACGCGCTGGTCGAGCTTGAGCGGCTGGAAGTAGCGCAGGTAGACGCTACGCTCAGAGAGCGTTTCGTGGAACTGGGTAACTAGCGGTTCATCTTCAGGACGGATCGGGCGGAGAGTGACCGCTTCGCCGTCCCGCGCGGTCCAGGTGCGGACATACTGCACGGGATACGGACGGATCGCAGGCTTGGGCAGATCTTCTTCTTTGGTATCCACGGGATGCAGGACGACGCGAGCGTCGAGGGCTAAGAACCGTTCGGGCGAGACAAGCAGCGGGTTGATGTCAATCTCGGCGATCCAAGGCTGCGTGACCACAAGCTGGCTGAAGCGGACGAGCAATTGCTCTAAGGCGGGGATATCGGCGCTGGCGCGGCCGCGCACGCCTTGCAGGGCTTTGAAGACCTTGGTCTGCTCCATCATGCGGCGCGCGAGCGTGGTGGTAAGCGGCGGCAGGGCGAGCGCGCGGTCTTCGTAGACTTCGACCAGCTGGCCGCCGGAGCCAAACAAAAGAACCGGGCCAAACTGCGGGTCGATGGAGCTGCCGATGATGACTTCGTAGCCGCCCATCGCGACCATGGGCTGGACGGTGACGCCCTGGAAGTGCTCGGCGCCGACCTTCTCAGTCACGGATTTCTCGATCGCTTGGAACGCTGCTCCTACCGCATCGGCATTTTTCAGATTCAACTGGACGCCGCCAACATCGGTCTTATGTGTAATTGTCTCAGAGTAAATCTTGACGACAATCGGGTATCCGATCTCATCGGCGGCGCGACGGGCTTCTTCTTCGGTGGCGGCGATGCGGGTTTCGACGGTCGGAATATTGTACGCTGTCAGCAGATCTTTCGACTCGGGCTCCGTGAGAATAGTGCGGCCGGATTTACGGACGCCTTCAATGATCGCCTCGGCGCGCGCGGCGTCGTACTCCACACCGGGATCGGTGGGAAGCTGCGGGGTCTCGTAAAGCTCGCGCAGGTTCTCGCTGTAGCTCCACATATAATTGAAGACGCGTGCGGCAGTGTCGGGGTAAGCGAATGACGGGATGCCGGCGTCGTTCAGATGGCGCTCACCGGCGGCGACGGTCTCGCCGCCCATCCAGCTGGCGAGGATCGGTTTATGGGGAATTTTGGCGTAAGGGCGCAATAAATCGGCAGTCGCGGTGGCGTCGGTCATTGCCTGCGGGGTGAGGATCACGAGCAGACCGTCGCTCTTTGGGTCCTGCGCGGCAATTTGCAGGGCCTTGGCGTAGCGGTCCGCGCCGGCGTCTCCTAGAACGTCGATGGGGTTGT
>JAOQAA010000605.1 GCA_025963815.1 Capsulimonas sp. | reverse complement strand
CGACGAATCGCAGCAGCCGACGTGTCCGCAGATCAGGCATTCGCGCAGATGGACCCACTGGTCCCCCATCTCCAAACACTCCTTGCATCCGTCGCCGCTCGGCTCCACATTCGGATCGATCTGGTCGAGATGCGTACATTGCTGAGTCATAGTCAATTCTCCTCTCGCTTCAAAAGCGTTCTACCCAACACAATTCTGACACAAACAGGGCAGGAGACGAACGCCGCTGCGTCGAATGACCGCTCGCCAATGCATGCGGGCCAATGGACGCCCGTTTCGCCGGCGAAAGGACGCATTATGGGAACTTGGGGCGCGGGAAACTTTGACAACGACAGCGCATTGGACTATATCAGCAGCGTGGTGGACGATCTGGAAGGCAAGATCGAGGATCTGCTGACGGACGAGGAGCGCAGCGCCCTGGACGAAGAGGGCGAAGGCGTACTCGTCCCCAGCGTCGCGATCCTCTCGGCTCTGCACGAAACGGTGCAGGCGCCGACGCCCGAACCGGCGAATGTCGCCCGATGGCGCACGCAATATCTCGCGATCTACGACGCGCAGATCGACGGTCTGGAGCCGGACGCCGAATACAAAGTCGAACGTCGTCAAGTGATCCAAAGCACGTTCGACAAATTAGAAGCACAGGCGCAGGCATTCTGGAGCATCGCGACGGAATAATCTCCCACAAGCTTCACTTGTGGGAACTCTTGAAGATGGCCTCGAAATGAAAACCAGCCCCGGAGACCAATGGTCTCCGGGGCTGATTTCTTTGGTCAATCGCCTCGCGCGGGTCTGTATTACGGAACCAGCGTCAAAGCCACGACCTTGATATTCGCGACATTCGGCAACGTGACGCTTTTGACCGTCTTGCCGCTGTTGATCGCGAAGGAGTACCCGAAGAGGTTCCCCTTGTTGTTGTCCTGCGTCCCGTTCGAGACATTACGATAGGCCTGGACCATCGCAATGGATTCGCCGGCGTAGCTCTGCGGCGCGAACCAGTCGCTGACGCCCTGCGTGATCGTCGTCGTCGTGTTGTCGGTGTAGGTCACCGTGAACGTCTTCGACGGCTGGCTGCCGTTTTCAGCGGTCGCCAGCATGCGCAGTGTCGAGAAGGAGCCTGCGGGCAGCGTGATGATCTGCCCGGTGGCGGTCACCATATTGGACGTATTGGCGGTTCCGATGGTGAACGGCGTATCGTTCCAAGTGACTGATGTTCCAATCAGATTGGACGAATAGGCGTAGCCGCCGCCGTCCAGTCCGCCGGTTGCGAAGGTCGTCCCATCCGTGTAGATCCCGGAGAGGTTGTAGGTCAGGCTCACGGGAACGGGGGCGGCTTTGACGGTCAGGGCGATTGTGACCGTGTGAGTCGTCGCTCCCGAGGTTCCCGTCACGGTAACGGTCGCCGCACCGAGCGTGGCCGTGCTGCTGGCCGTGAGCTTGAGCACGCTTGTTCCGGTGGTGCTGGACGGGCTGAACGCAGCCGTGACGCCGGTGGGGAGGCCGGAGACGGTCATGGCGACGCTGCTGTTGAAACCGGTCGTCGAAACGACCGAGATCGTGCTGGAGGCGTTCGAACTGCGCACGACCGTCAGGCTCGACGGTGATGCTGAGAGGCTCCAGGTCGCGGCAGTCGGCGCTTTCGCGAGTGACATCGCGAAGACGACGACGTTGCGGTTATTAGGAAGCGTGATGCTCTGCACGGTTTTCGCCGAGTTGAGCGCGAAGCTGTACCCGTAAACGTACGTTTGCGCGCCGTCGTGCGTCCCATCCGCCAGGTTACGGTAAGCCAGCGGGCCTTTCACAATCGCCTCGCCCGCAAAACTCGCAGGCCCGGCCCAGTCGCTCACGCTCTGCGTGAAGTTCGTGAACGTGGCGTCCGTGTAGGTCACTTTGAAGGTCTGTGACGTCTGGTTACCCTGTACGCCCGCCGCCAAGAGAAGGAGCTTCGAATATGTTCCTGAGGGGAGCGTCACGGTAGCGCTGCTGACCGTGTCCAGCGCGTTGGCCGCGCCCAGAGTGAATGTCACACCGGACCACGACAGAGAAGAGCCAAGCAGAGCGGACGAGTAGGCGTAGCCACCGCCGTCGAAGCCGCCCGTGGAGAACGTCGCCCCATCCGTGTAGACACCGTTGATGTTATAAGCCGATGCAAGGCTAACCGAAGTCACGGCGCCAATGGTCGGCTTGATGGTAACGGGAATGTAGGTGACATGGGTCAGTGTTCCCGACACGCCCGTGACCTTGACGAAGGCCGTTCCCGGCGGCGCCGTCGCGGACGCCGTGAGCGTCAGCGTGCTGGTTGTGGTCGTGGACGCCGGGCTGAGCGACGCGGTAATCCCCGACGGCAGCACTCCCAGCGTGAGGCTGACGCTCGATGTGAAGCCGTTCAAAGCGCCCACGGAAACGACGGTCGTTCCCGATCCACCCTGAGAAACAGTCGCAGCCGGCGCAGTCAATCGGAAGTTCGCGGTGGTTCCGCCCGCAAGATCGGCCACTAGGTTCGCCACGATCGGCGTTCCCCAGCCGGTCGCCAGGTCAAAACCGGTAACCGCACTGTACGAAGCCGAACCGTTGCCGTTGTTGCCGACGGTGATGTCGTGGAAGTCGTTCGCGTAGTTCGTCCCCGTTCCAATGGTGTAGAGCGCCGGGTTCATGAAACCGATCGCCCCCAGACCGTTCGCCGTGCGCTGCTGGTTGACCAGCGCCGCGATGCCGGCCCAGATAGGCGCGGCGCCGCTCGTTCCGCCGATGCCGCCCCATGCGCCGTTGTTGTAAAACGAGAACGGGGAGTAAGGATCGGCGACAGCCGAGACGTCCGGACCGTTGCGCATCGTCGTTGAGCCGCCGTTCGACGCCATGCTCACGGGCTTCTGGTACGATGGGATCGACCAGAGCGTGCTCACGCCGCCGCCGCTGCCGCCCCACGCCGGCTCGGTAAGCCAGGAGCCATCCGAGTTCGTGTTCAGATGTGTGCCGCCGACACTCGTGACATAAGGATCGTCTTCGGGATGCGCGCCGCCGGACCACGCGCCGCCGTCGCCGCTTGCGACAAAGAACGACTGGCCCTGCACGCCCATCTGTTTGTAGACCTGATCCTCCGCCTGATCCGTGCCGTCACCCCATCCGAGCGAGCAGCTGACAACCTTGGCCCGGTTCTCCGTCGCAATCTTATTGGCGATTCCCAGGCCCGAGCCGCCAATATAGACGATCTCCTTCGTCGCGCTGGGCGCGATCGCGATCTGCATCTCAATATCGAGCGTCGTTTCGCCCGATTGTCCCTGGTTCGCCGCCGTTTTTCCGTCGAAGTAGACATTCTCCAGCGGCATATTCGGCAGGCTGTAATAGGTCTCGTAGGTCGTGATATCGCTGACCAGATAGCCCGTGTTCTGGAACACGCCCATCGTCACGCCCGCGCCGGTCATCGTGCTGGGAATATCATAAGCCTTTCGGAAATCCCCAGGAGAAAACCCCTGATTTCCCGTCGCCACATTTGGGGCGAGTCTCGTCTTTCCCGAAGCCGCAGCCGTCGAGACGGAGAGGACGGGACTGCCGACAGGTTTGCGCAGCAATTCAGAGCCAACTGGCAGATGATGAAGCGGGTTTGCACTGTCGAGGCCGCCGACGCAGAGCAGGTCCACCGGACATTCGGCGTCCACCGAAGGCGGCCGGTCAGGTCCATGGAACTGACTGCCGTCCTGCCGCCGGTAAACGACCTCGGTCACATGGAACGCCTGTTCCGCCAACGCGGACGTCGTGTTGACGCTGAGCAGCATCCGATTGGGCGAAGTTTCCGCCACGGTCATCCCATGCGACTGGGCGTACTGGATGAGACTCTGATAATCGGCGTCCGTCGGGCCGAACTGCGCGGCAAACTCCGCGCTCGTCAGATAGCGGCCATAGCGAGGACTGGCGGGATCGTAAAGATCCTTCAGGAGCTTGTCCAGCTGCGACTGATTGCGCAGCGGCAGGGCGAGGTTGAGCCGCAGCGGAGTCGAGGGCGCGAGCCGAGCCGACGCCAGCGCGCTGCTCGCCGCAGCGGCAATGTGACCATTGGCCTGACCCAGCAGCGCACGCTGAGCCGAGGCGGGGGCGGTGATCAGGACAGCCACAGCGGCCGCCAAACCGAATTTCCACGGAACTGATGCGATCATTGTCTACTCCTCTTCGTGAGCTGTCTTGCAACGATAGCGAGAAAACCGTCTTAACATGTCCTCCGCACACCCCTTATACAGGTGGTCCATCTAATCTGCATCATAAAATCATCAAACAATTGACAGGAGAAACAATTACGGCGCCAAAGATCGTCTCGCCTCATGAGAATTTCGATGCATCTCTGAAAATCCATCTCACAAACCCTCTCCTTGCCTCTCAATCTTTGGTACACTCAAAGCACGAATGCATGGACATGGTTTAAGGAGTTTTGCAATGTCACACCAGATTACGATTTACGATGAAACGCTCTCCGGCGAGCGCACCCCCTCGCTGAGCCTCGACCTCCTGTCCGCGAACATCACCCTACGCGAGCTGATCCGTCGCCGCGTGTATGAAGAGGTCCAGGACTATAACGCCTCCACCCCCGAATACTTCCGTGGCTTCGTGCAGCCCACCGACGCCGAGCGCGTTCTGAACAGTTACCGCCTTAAGGAACGCAAACATATCGACTGGGAGGCGCAATACGACCGCGCCATCCAATCGTTTCTCAGCAACGGCTTCTTCGTACTTGTAGACGATCGCCAGATCGAAGATTTGGATACGCAGATCGAGCTCAAGATCAAGACTCAGATCAGCTTCGTCAAGCTTGTGCCGCTCGTGGGCGGATAGGGAGACAAAGCGATGGACCTCTGGAATACGATCAAACAATACATTTCGTCTACTCAGACGGACAACGCGTTCGTCACGGCGCTCCCTCACAACGCCGATGCGCGCCAGGCCATCGACGCTTATCTTCAGGAAGCGCAGGGACGTTCTTACTGGAACCTCAAGGCGCAGGAGCTTGAAGCTGGAAGGACAATCCTCAGCGCCGATCCTTCGTTCCAGATCGCTGTGCTGCTCACCGCCCTTACGGTCACAACAGCGCTGCTGAGCCCCGAGGACCGTCCTCTTGTCTATCGTCTCCGCCCGCTGGTCAGCGCGCTGACGCGGCGCGCGCTTCCCTACACGGACTCGGACTTGCTGCGGCTGGCCCAGGCGGCGCCGAATGCAGACTGTCGGGCGCAGCCGGCGATCGTGCGAATCCTGATGGAGCGCCTTGGCGATGACGGCGAGCTTTCCGCGCCGATGCGCGATGCTCTGGAGACGTGGTCGGAGAATATGGACGAGGCCACGGCGGACGCGGCGAAGCTGCACATGCAGCTTCACGATCTGCTGGCCGGAACCAAGCGCGCCCCAGTGCTCAGCGGCGAGCCATGGGGCGACAGCGTTCTGGATAATCTCGCCGGAATGACGGCGGCCGAGCGCGCCCAGTGGAATGCGCTGCTGACGCACGCGATGGCGGCCGACGCCGCCAAACCATCGGCGAAATGGCTCAACCAGGCGCGGCCTTTGGTGGAAGCTATTGGGCAGGATGCGTTTCTCGAACGCCTCAAAGCTTGGACGGCGCTGTTTACCGCCCACCACTTGCCCCCCAATCACGAGCCTGAGGGAGCCTACGAGCGATACCTGGAATGGACACGCCTTTCCACGCTGCTCAATCACAATTACTCCGCCTTGAAGGGCCTCGCGTGGGGCTGCCGATTAATCGAGAACGATGCTCGCATCCCCGCCCTCCTCGGCGATCTTGCGGACCACGCGTTGCGCAAAATCCCTGGACACGGCCCGAAGTCGGCAAAGATTGGGAATGCGTGCATTTCTTCTCTGGGCGCGATGTCCGGCATGGCCGCTGTCGCGCAGCTGAGCCGGCTGAAGCGCAAGGTCAAATACGTGGCGTCGCAGGGCATGATCGAGACGGCGCTGGCGGAGGCCGCCCAGCGCGCCGGCTTGCCCGCCGAAGATTTAGAGGAGCTGGCGACGCCGACATTTGATCTGGATGAATCGGGACAGCGGCGCGAAGAGCTGGGAGAGTATTTCGCCGAACTCGCATTGACATCCGCCGGTCATGTCGAGCTGATGTGGAGCGATCGGGACGGGAAAGTGCTGAAGTCCGTTCCGGCCGAGGTCAAGAAGAACCACGCCGAGACGCTCAAAGAACTGAAACAGAGCGCCGACGAAATGGGCAAGATGCTGCCCGCGTTACGAGACCGTCTGGAAGGACTGCTGCTGGCCGATCGCTCCTGGAAGGTCACCGACTGGCGCGAGCGGTACATCGAACATCCCGTCATGGGAACCATGGCCCACCGCTTGATTTGGAGCTTTACCGACGGCGAACGGTCCATGCTTGGCATGTGGCGCAACGGCGAGATCGTTAACGAAATAGGTCAGACGCTGCCTTCGATCAGCAAAGACGCCGTTGTTCGCCTCTGGCATCCGCTCGGCGCCGATCCGCAGACCGTACTTGCGTGGCGTCAATGGCTGGAGACGCATGAGGTCCGGCAGCCGTTCAAGCAGGCGCACCGGGAGATTTACGTTCTGACCGACGCCGAGATCGCGACGGCGACTTATTCCAATCGGTTCGCCGCGCACATTATCCGGCAGCACCAGTTCCAAGCGCTCTGCCGCGAGCGCGGCTGGCGATACCAATTGCAAGGCGGATTCGACGGGGCCAACACGCCGACACTGAATCTTCCGAAGCACGGACTTCGCGCGGAGTTCTGGGTGGAGGGAGGCGAAGGCCACGCCATGTCCGCTTCCTACATCGATCTTTACGTCTCCACCGATCAGGTCCGTTTCTACAACGACCAAGGAACATTGCTGCCGCTTGCCGATGTCCCGCCGCTCCTGTTCAGCGAGATCATGCGCGATGTCGATCTGTTCGTCGGCGTGTGCAGTATCGGCAACGATCCCAACTGGCGCAATAACGACGGAGTTCGCAACTACGACGCCTACTGGACCGGTTATTCCTTCGGCGACCTCACCGCAACCGCGCAAACTCGCCGCGATGTCCTCAGCCGTCTTCTCCCGCGCCTGAAGATCGCCAATCAATGCACGCTGGAAGGAAAGTTCTTACACGTTCGCGGTGAATTGCGCGCGTATAAGATCCATCTGGGGAGCGGCAATATTCTCATGGAGCCGAACGACCAGTACCTCTGCATCGTCCCCGACCGAAAGAAGGACGCGAAGGCCGACGCCACAAACGTTTTTCTGCCCTTCGAAGGCGACCAAACCCTCGCCGTCATCTTCAGCAAAGCGTTCCTGCTGGCGGAGGATGACCAGATCAAGGATGCGACGATCCTGAGGCAGATACGAAGTTAGCGCTAACCGTTGCGAGACATTTGCGTTTCGAATCACGAAAAGAGCCGGCGGTTTCTAACCGCCGGCTCTCTTCGAACTTCGTTACGCTCTGTTTCAGCATCACACAATCACCTTCTATATTCCCAGCCCCTTCTCCCCCACCAGCACCATATTCGTCACCGGCCACGCCAGCGGCTTCCCATCCATGTCGAAAAGCCCGACATGGCCCATGAAGATATGCTCCACGCGCCAGTCGTTGACATAGGCGTGCGACGCTGGGTGCAGGGCAAAGCCGGCGTCTATCAATTCACGTTCCCAGTCGGCGAACGACCAGAAACCGAACTCTTCGTGCATCTCGGACGCCCAGTTGTCGGTGTACTCCATCTTGGTGATGAACTCCATCGCGTCGCGCAGGGGTAAGGTGAATTGGGGCGCATCGCCGTCCGCAGCGGCTTGAGGCGCGTGCTGGATCGGACGCGGCGAGAAGTCGTTTTGGAACTTGAGAAAGCGGCTGAAGGTGGAGAGTTCGCTGGAGGGCGTGGTCAGATAATTGTCCGTGGTGAAGCCGTCGGAGGCGCTGCACCAGAGCTGGACGGGTGTGTCGGCGGCGTGCGGCCCAACAACGTCACGGATTACGAGACGGCCGCCGCGGCGCAGCTGTTTGTATTTATCGCGCAGATAACTGCGGACACTTTCGGCGCGGTGGCCGTAGCTCCAGAGTTCGTGCAGCGTGGAGTTGCAGATCACGGTGTCGCTGGTGTTGGCCTGGGATTCGGTGACGGGAGTCGTGAGGTTCTGCTGCTTGAAAAACACGAAGGCGTTGCCGAACGCGCCGGCGCGCTTCCACTCATGGGCGCGGGCGAGCATCTCGGCCGAAAGATCAATACCGATGATGTCGCTGTCCGGATAGTCGCGGACAATCCGGCTGATCAGGGCGCCATCGGCGCACCCCTCGTCCACGATCTTGCCAGGGACGATATAGTCTTTGATCGCCTGATACTTCAGATCGATCACTTCGGCCATGGTGGAGGCATAGGTGTTGTAATCGCGCGTCGCGGTCAGGTCGCCATCTTCGGTCAGAATGGGGTCGTTGTAGAGACGCACGATCCGGGCGCCCGCCTCGGGTAAGTCTGAAAACACGGTGCGGGCGCTCGCGCTCAGCCCCAGCGCCTCTAATCCAATCTCGCCGGTCCCGATCTGGCGCACCAGATCCGTAGGCACGTCATGCACATAGAGCTGGGTGGCCATGTCGTATTCGGCGGGCAGCACAGCGTACCCGAGCGCCTGGGAGGCGGCGATCACCGGTGGCGTTGACGAAAGCACGACGGTGTTTTTTGGCGACAGCTCCAAGGCGCAGTCCGTCTGCTCCGCGATCTCCTTGAGCATCAGCGCCATAAACTTATCCGTCGGCTGATAGTGCGGGATGCCGACGATATGGAAGTTGACGCCGTACTTGCGCTTCCACTGCCGCGCAAACTCATAAATAACGATCGAGCGCAGCTCGAACGGCAGCGGGTTATAACGGCTGTTGCTCTTGTTGCTCGATGTGACGGCAAACACCAG
>JAOQAA010000592.1 GCA_025963815.1 Capsulimonas sp. | reverse complement strand
CAGACATAGTAAGCGCGATTTTGCAGCAGAGAAATCACGAACTGCCGCACTTCCCAGAAATAACGGTAAGGCTTCGACGATCCCGCCACATCCGCGCTGTCCAACACGGGGAAGTCCGTGAACCGTTCGTCCTGTTCCTCGGTGATCTTGTCGAACTTCATCGGCTCGGGATTGAGCAGGACGGCCCTGGCGGCGGCAGGGCAGGAGAGATAGAGAGAGCGTTCGATGACGCCGTCGACCGTACTCATCGCACGTGGAAACATCGAACAGGTGCGCGAGAGCGCTCGCTCGCCAAGGATCTGCTGGATTGCGCAAAGGCGTTCGTCGGTGAGAAACGGGCAGTGTCCATCCTTGACGACCACCTGCGCATAAGTGGCGTCGTTCACGGACGCCGGGTTCAGCGCGATTCCTGTTTCGATGATGGGCTTCAGCTTGGGGTGCTCGCATGCCTGATATTTGCCGTACGTGTGCTTATCGATCACGACGCCCATACCCGCGCAGCACGTGTCTTCGCAGTCGGAGCCGATACAGCGAAAATCCGCAAAATATCTCGGCTGCAGTAATTTGATAGGGCGAAGCATGACCGACTCCTTTGTGGCCGCATGACTGTCAGCAGATTTTATTCTTACCCAGTGTGACAATCGCCAAATCCGTTTTGAAATCCCAGTATATGAGATCAGGCAAAGTGTGTCAATATAGTCTTGCGAACGCCGGGAAGGAGCGAGATTTGGACACACTATCAATCGACGGTAAGGGGGAGGAGAGCGGCGTGCTGGGAACGCGTATGCCGCGCCGCCGTTTCCATCAGATCGTTTTTCTGATCGCCGGATTTTATAATATCGGCTGGGGGCTGTTCTCGGCGGCGCAGCCGCAATGGCTCTTTCGCTTCGCACATATGGCGCCGATCAATTACCCGCAGATCTTCGCCTGCCTGGGAATGGTCGTCGGCGTATATGGAATTCTCTATTGGGAGGTCGCGCGCCGCCCCGAACACGGCTGGCTGATCGCGGCCGTCGGAATGCTCGGCAAGGTGCTCGGTCCCCTCGGTCTGGCGCAGCTGATCTTCACTCACCAATGGCCGCTCGCCACGATCGCCCTCTGCGTCACCAACGACTTCCTCTGGTGGATCCCTTTCGCTCTCTATCTTTACGACGCATGGCCGCAGTTTCGAAAGACGCTGCCAAAGCTCGGCGCTCAGTCCTGACTTATTCTCTCGCCCCGACGCAAGACCGACCCCTCTGGGATAAAGTCTCTTTCTTCCAGGCCGCACAGCGAAACGACGGTGAGCGGCAGGCCGAGCACGGCGGAAAGGGCGGCGTGACGTTCCCGTTCCGTTTGAAATCCGAAACGGAGTGCGGTCAGCGGAGCTTGGTCGCCGACGCCGGCCTCAATACACGCATCGATGAATTTTGGCGTGAACTCTTCCTGCATCGTCGCCGGCAGCGTTTGAAACGCAAGCGCGAAGTGCGAGGCTTCGTGATGTGAGGTAGGAGTCGGTTCGGCAACACCTTGCAGCAAATTGCGGATCTCTGTCTCAAAATCGGGGATTTCTCGATCAGCGCCTTTGGACTCGCGAAGAATGCCGTCGAGCAGAGGAACCCAGTCGCTATTCACTCCCCATGTTTTGCAGAGCAGAGGGGCGTTTCCGCCTTGGGACGCGTTGGGAAGCTTCTCCCGGCCGCTGAAGTCAAGATAGGAGGGGCAGGAATCATATTCATCCAGGATTTCGCCGTCGGCAATAAGCTGATACCAGAGAACAGAGTCGTCGTAATTGTGCATGGCTAAAACAGGACAGTCGAACTGCTGAGACATTAAGCGCGCGTATTGCTCAATGCGGTCTTTCATCAAGCAATTTCCGGAGGAAAAAATCGCGACCCCATTTTCCTGGGGCGTGACGACGCCAATCTCGCCTTGCGCTTCGAAGCAGCTGGCGATTTCCGCCTGAGACGGTCCTTTGATGGCGATGTTATAAGCATAGAAAGTCATATAGAATTATAGCCGACATTCATCGCCGGGCGGCGGAGTGCATGAGGGCGGCGCCAACTAAAATGGTCAGACCGCAGATGATGTTGAGGCCGGCCCAGAAAGCGCGCTGCATGCGCATTTGCCGCAGAGTTTCCGTGGGCATGGCCAGCAGGAACGTAATGCTGAATAGACCGACGGCGCCGATCATTTTGATCCCAAAGAACAGGATATAGTGCATCTGGTTGATAATGTGCGGGAATATCAGCACCCACTGTACGATCCCCGTGATGGCGACCACCGCCACGCCGGTCCATTTGATGACGGCAAAGCGGCGGATCGCCTGGGCGAGGAACTGCTCGCGCACATCCGGGGCCAGCGTGTCCAGCGTCGGCCAGAGGACCATGCGGGCGTAGAACAGTCCGCCGAGCGATGTGCACGTAGACGCAATGTGCAGCACATGGCAGACAAAAGAGATCAGCGCCACAGTCGTCATGCCGCGTCTCCTGCGGCTTCCGTGACGGCGGCGTTCGCTTCGGCGAGATCCTCGGCGCGGGCGAGCGAATGGCCGCGTGTGATCGTCATCAAGTAGGTGAGCACGCCGGACGCCGCGCCCAGGGCAATGGGCGACATCCAGAGTTGTGGCGCGAAGTGGCGGAACAGCAGGCCGGTGACCGCGCCCTGCGCGGCGCCGCCGATCAGGCCGATGGTGAAGGGCAGAATAGGATTACGCGCTTTGGAGAACAGCACGAAGTGGCTGGCGCCGGCGGCGAATACCCCGCTCATTGCGCCGACCATCAGCGCGGACACGGCGATGTCTGTGGTGTGGGGCAGGAAGACGAGAAGATACGCGGCGGCGCCGAAGGCAAACGGCTCCAGCCAGTGCCCATCGCGTCCGTAGTCGACCGGCTCGCCCGCCGGCGCCTCGGCTTCGATCTCACGGTCGTCCTTGTAGAAGTAGCTCAGAAACGCGCCGACGGCGGGGCCGATATAGACAGCGGTAAGGAACCAGATCAACAGGTGCTCGGTCAGGACGGGGAACAGCGCGAAATCAACGACGATCAGCATTGCCGCGCTGATCGTTCCGAAGAGCGCGCCGTATCCGAGAGTTCGATCCAGGTGAAGCTTGAAGAAGAGCAATCGCAGAGTGACGACTTGAACGATCGCCGTCAGCGTTCCGGCGAGAAACAGCGTGGTCGGCGAGACCGAAAGGCCGAAGGCCAGCGTCACGATAATGAAAAATCCGTTCCAGCCGATCAGGCCGGTCACGATACTGGACGCCCACGAACTCCGTTGTGTTAGCATTTGCCTGCTCCTTCGATATCCGTGAGGAGAATACCTCCCGGTGATGAGCCTCTACTTGCAATCGGGCTATGTTCTGGGTAACAGAAACAGCGGTCTTTAAGTTCAATTATATGTGAAAATTTTCACAAAGATCTCTGTCGCGGGCATTCGCGCTTTGCAGGCGACAAACTACTTTGCGAATGTGCTCATATATTCTATATACGAGCGCTTTGTTCTGCGATATAATGACCGTATCGATTTTGTCTGAAAGCTGTGTTATGACTCCTTTAAAAATCACTCATTGCGCTGCGGTCCTCGCAGTCTTTCCGCTATTCGCTCCCATTGCGGCCAGGGCCGCTGCGACCGCCTCTGCCAGCGCGCCAGGCCTGAATATTACAGTCAGCGCGGTCGATCCCAGCACGTTTCACCTCGTCGCGTATCCGAAGGCTGCGGCGCCTCCCTCTGTCAGTCCGTTTGTGGCGCAGACAGCGCCCTGGTCCAAGGCCGTCGTCCGTAAGAGCGCCAGCGGGGTTGTGACGGTCCAAACGCCGCAGGGAGTTTTGGAAGTAAGCCCCGGCGGACGGGTGCGACTGCGGGATCACGCGGGGCATGCGCTGCTGTCGTCGGGAACGGTAGCATCGTCCAACTATTCGGTTACACTCACACTCACGCACGGTAAAGACGAGCGCTTTTACGGAGTGGGGAATGAAAGCCGCGATCATTCCGGCCCGCTCACGCATCCCTCCGGGACAAGCGCCGTGGACAATGGCGCCACTCGTGTCCCGTTTTTGTGGTCCACCGGCGGCTGGAGCCTGCTGGCGGCCAACAACCTGACGGGCAGTACGTGGAAGGACAATGCAGGAACGCTGACATGGACGACGCCGGCTCCGTATCTCGATCTTTACCTGAGCGTCGCGCCGGACGCCTATGGCCTGCTGGGCGCCGAATCGCGATTGACCGGGCGCGCTCCGATCCCGCCGCGCTGGACGTTCGGCTTCATGGTTAGCCGATGGGGTTACGGTGACGCCACCGATGTACAAGACAAGTGGACTCAGTTTCGGAACCGCAAAATCCCGGTGGACGCCTTTATCTACGACTACGATTGGTTTGACAATGATTGGGACTTCAATACGAATCGATTCCCGGCGGGCAGTCTCGCCAAGATGAAGAAGATGGGGCTGCACTTTGTCGGCATCCGCAAGCCGCGCGTCAACGGCGCCAACTTAGACTTCGCGCACAAGCAGGGATGGATTCTGAACAGTTCTCTTGGCGTCGACCTGCGGTTCGATCTTCCCGAAGCCCGTTCCTGGTGGTGGAGCCATCATATCCCGCTGGTGCAGGCGGGCGTGGATGGATGGTGGAACGATGAGGCGGAGCAGAGCGCCGATGAGTTCTTCCAGATGGCGAAGACGCAGTGGGACGGCTGGCGCGCCATGAGCCCGCGCCGCGCGTGGACAATCAGCCGCGCCTTCGCGCCGGGCATGCAGCGCTACGGCGCGGCGACCTGGACAGGAGATATTCGGTCGGAGTGGGAGACGCTGCAAAACCAGCCGGGGACCATGCTCAACTGGAGCATGGCGGGAATGCCGTACTCCGGACAGGACATCGGCGGGTTCATCGGGAAGCCTTCGCCGGAGCTGTACGCCCGCTGGGTCGAAGAGGGCGTCTTCGTTCCCGTGATGCGTGTCCACGGGAACCTCGGCTCCGACCGCTGGCCCTGGGCCTTTGGGGAGGACAGCGGCGGTGCGGCGGTCAAGGCCATCGAGCTGCGTTATCGCTTGATCCCGTATCTTTACACCCTCGGGGCGCAGACTGAGGCGACGGGCGTCCCAATGATGCGTCCGCTCTTTCTGGAGTTCCCCAAAGACGAGAAGACGTTTGACCTGCGCGATGAATGGCTGATGGGCGATCGCCTTCTGGCCGCGCCGATCTTGAACGAAGGCGGCGCGCGCGACGTCTACCTGCCCGCCGGGCAGTGGTACGATTTCAACACCGGCGCGAGCGTCGCCGGCGGCGAAACGCGGCATATCCAGGCGGCTCTCGATGTCATCCCGGCCTACGTTCGCGCCGGAACGATCCTACCGCTTGGTCCTGTCCTTCAATACACGGGCGAAAAGCCCATCGATCCGCTGGAAGTACGCGTCTATCCCGGCGCGGACGCCGCCTTCACGCTCTACGAAGACAACGGCGATAACTACGACTACCAAAAGGGCGCATGCAGCCGCATTCCGATGCATTGGGACGATCGGGCGCGAACGCTGACGATCAGCCCTCGTATGGGATCGTATCCGGGGATGCTGATGACACGCCATCTCAATGTCGTTCTGCCGAGCGGCGTTCGCAAGAGCGTGACTTATGTGGGTAGTGCGGTGCGGATCGGGTTTTAGAGACTTATCCCCGGCCTTCGGCTGACCCTTCCCCAGCAAGCCGCTTCGCGGGGGAAGGGTAAGATTTAGGATGGCCCCTCCGCCCCAATTCGTGTGGGTGTTTGGCCCCTCCGCCCCAATTCTGGGGGACCGGAAAATGCCAATCTCCGAAATCGGGTTCCCCAGAATTGGGGCGGAGGGGCCATCCTGATAGATCCCCTACTTCACCGACAGTGTCAGCACCGTCAGCGAGTTCGGCGGGAAGATGTATTGGAAGCTCTTCCCAATCCCAGTCACTGGGATTGTCACGGGCGTCACTTTGTTGGGATTGCCAATCGTATTCGTGTCGGTATCGTGGGCGGAGGTAAGCACAATTGCCGTTCCCTTCGGAGATACGGATCGGACGCCGTTCAACTGGATGGTTGTAGAGATCGGTTCGGACGTCGGGTTGACGGCCTTGACGTAGACAGTTCCGTTCTTGCTGACCTTGCTCACGACGTAGGCGAGACCTCGGGCATGCTCCGTGTTTGAGGGAATGACGGTATCGCCATGGTAGAGGCTGAAGAACTGTTGCGTGTAGTAGGCGGGCGAAACGTAGCTGTTCAATGCGTCGAAGCCGATCAGGTTTGTGCCCCACTGTGACGCGCCGGGGTTGA
>JAOQAA010000588.1 GCA_025963815.1 Capsulimonas sp. | reverse complement strand
CAAAAAATACCAAAAAGGCTCAGGACGGAGATCCGTCCTGAGCCTTTTTGGGTTATTAGATATTAGAGGCTTGCCAGAAGCTCCGGATATTTGGCGTCGATCGACAGGATCAGCTCGCCGAATAGCGTGTTAGCCCATGCGAACCAGCTGCGGGTGTAGTTGGCGGCGTCGTCTTTCCAGATCGATTCGTGCATGAACCATGTTCCGGCATGCGTGTCGCGCAGCGTGTTAAGACACTGGCGGATCTCATCTTCGGACTGCGAGGTCAGCGCCTGCATGATCAGCGCCATTGGCCAGATCGTGCCGCGTCCGGTGTGCGGGCTGCCGACGCCGCTGGCCGCCTGCCCGGCGGCGAAGTACGGGTTCGACGCGCTCAGCACGAATGCGCGCGTGCGCTGGTAAAGCGGATCGTCCGGCGCGCAGTATCCCAGGTACGGCAGGCTGAGAAGGCTGGGCACGTTGGCGTCATCCATCAGATAATGGGAGCCAAACCCGTCGACTTCATACGCAATGATCTGACCGTGCTTCGGATGCTCGATAATCGCGTTCGCTTTGATCGCTTTATCGATCTCATTGGCCAGGGTCAGCGCGTCGGCGGCGTCCTCGGGCAGATTGCAGACCTGGCTCCAAATCTCCGCAAGCTGCCGAAGGCCAACCACGGCCATGGCGTTCGCAGGGACCAAAAACGGCAGCATGGCGGCGTCGTCCGACGGCCGGAAGGGCGATTTGCTCAGGCCGCAGCGATTTGCCGGCTGGCCAAAGCCGCCGCAGGCCAAGGTCTCGGTCGGGTTGGGCGAGTCGCGCTGGAAACGATAATCGCCCTTACCCACTTCGTCCGACCCGGCCTGCTCGTGACGGATGGTCGCGACGATTTTACGCATGGCCTCGCTCCAGCGAGCGTCAAAGGCGGAGGCGTCTTTGCTGACGGCATAATAACCGGCGGAAAGGCGAATAACGGCGCAAAGACTGTCCAGCTCATACTTGCGCTCGTGCAGGTCGGGTGTCATCTCCGTATGGTCGGACATCCAGTGGCCGGGCGTGATCGGCTCCCGGTTGAAGGCGTTGGCGTAAGCATCGATCAGCACGCAACGCGCCTGCCGGTGGATGACGCCCTGGATCAGACGGCTCAGCGTGGGGTCCGCCGTGACAAACCGAAGATAGGGCCACACCTGATTTGTGGAGTCGCGCAGCCACATCGCGTCGATATCGCCAGTCACGACAAACGTGTCGGGGCGGCCTTCCTCATCGCTCGCAACGGTGACTGTGGTGTCGAGCGTATTCGGGAGACAGTTGACGAAAAGCGCGGCGATTGCGGGGTCGCTGATGCGGCCTCCGACTTCCTCGATCGCCGCCTCGATGGCCGGACTGGTGAAGCACCGCTGTGCGGGAGATGGACGTTTATTCATATACCGGGCTCGTTTCGATAGAATTTCCAAGAACAAAATATGCGGGCCGTCCGGCGTTTTTCATACTCCGGAACGCCGGACCGCAGCAGGATCATTTTATCATAGAATGGTACGACAGTCAACTCGATATTGATACCAAATCCGGACCATCAAATTTGGCTCGCAATTCGCGGCTGTCTGGAGCAATGTGAGGGATCAAATGTCAGGACAAACATGGTATAAAGTTTACAGTGGAAATTGAAGCAGACGGACGCCGCGAGCGTCTTTGTGATTGTTAAGCAATTTTTCGGCGGAGGTAACGTCACCCATGAAAACATCAGCCGGGTTCCTACTTCTCACGATCGCCGCAGCGGCGGCCGCCCAGCCGGCCCGCGCGGATCTCTCGATTGTACAGACGACCACCATCGACGCCCCCGGCGTCAAGAGCATGCTGTCCGAAATCCCGCAGGCAAGCCGCGCGCCGCTGCTGGGAATGATCAGTCCCATGCTGACCGGCGCGCCCTGGATCACCACGACTTATCTCAAAGGCCAGCGCATGCGCACGGACATGGGCCAGACCACAACTGTGATCAACGCCGATTCGGGAAACCAATTCACATTAAACCGGCAGACGCAGGCGTATTCCGTTGGCCCGTATGATCCTTTCCAAAAAGCCGCCGGGACGATGACCTGTACGATCACGCCCACCGATCAGACCCAGTCGATGCTCGGGCGCACCGTGCGGCGCTACGCCGTCACCATGACCAGCTCGGTGCTTCCCAGCAGCGCGATCCAGGGAGAGATCTGGGCGGCGCCCGATCTGCCCACCCCGCCGGTTCCCGGTTTCACCGATGGAACTGCGGCGGCGATGCAGGCGGAGATGTCCAAGGTCAAGGGAATGCCGCTCGCTTACCGTCTGGTGTATCACAACACCCCGGCGGGAGACATCACCTTGACCTCCTACGCGACGCAGATCCGCGAAGACACCCTCACGGCGTCCACCTTCACCATTCCGTCCAGCTACCACAAAGGAATGACGCGCACGGACACGGGCATGCCCTCGACAGGGTTCCCTCTCGGCGACGGCATGCCGCTCGACAGCATGACCGCCGTCACCGATGACGTCGCCACCGGAAAAGCCCTCCCCGGCTCGGGACAATCGCTCCAGGCCCGCGGCGGTTTGGGAGGCGCGAACCCGATGCAGGCGCTCAGCAGCCTGGGCGGATCGAACCCAATGCAGGCGCTGGGACTTGGCGGCGGAAATCCAATGCAGGCCCTTGGTCTGGGCGGCGGGACAAATGGCGCTGGCGCGCTCGGCGGCGTGTCCCCTGCGGCGCTCCAGCAACTTGTTGCGGCGTTTAGCGGCTCTGGAGCCGGGACCGGACAAGGTTTGGTCGGCGGATCAGCCAGCGGCCTCAGTGGACTGAGCAGCCTTCTCGGTGGCGGCGCGAGTGGCGGTGAAAGCGGCCTCTCCGGCCTCCTGGGCGGCGCGGGAGGCGAAAGCGGCCTCAGCGGTCTTCTAGGTGGCGGAAACGGCGCAAGCGATCTAAGCAGCATGCTTCCCTCTCCGCAAGCGCTCCAGCAGCTCACCTCGCAGATGCAATCCCTGCTCGACGAGAACGGCGACTAACTTCCTGCCCCCGTCCCATTATCTCCAAAGAAAAGCCCGGCCGCAAGCCGGGCTTTTTTCATGCTCTTCCCCCGGGCCAAAATCACAGTTGACGAAATCAGCAGACGCATGCTATTATCACTTTGTTTTACAAAGTACTCTGAACACATAGGAGAAGAATATGAGCTTCGACTTGCCTCTCAACGCCCAGAACACAAATGTCGTCACCGACCATCACGCGGCCCCCGTGAAGGACACCGTCACCGACCCAATGATCGACATCGAGCGCTGGCTTGCCCATTTTCGGGGAAATCAGGAGAACCGCGCGGAGCCGGAGTGGGAAGCGCCGATTACGATGTCCGCCGCCACGATCAAGCCGCTGCTGCGGTCGCTGGAGCAGTTTGAACTAGGGGACGGCGGCGGGCCAGATCGTCTGATCGCGCGAAACGCGGATAGTTTTCGATGCGGCACGGTGGCGCGGCAGGAGCTGGTGGACATGTGGTTTGTGGAGGAAAAAGAGCACTCGCGCCTGCTCGGCGGATTGGTTCAGCGTTTCGGGGGCCGCAGCATCCAGGGGCACTGGAGCTTCTCGGCGTTTTGTCTGTCGCGGCGGATACTGGGCGTGGGGTTCGAACTGAGTATTCTGCTGGTGACGGAGATCTTCAGCACCGCCTACTACCGATTGCTCTGCCAGCATGGCGAGGACGCCGCGCTCAAAGGCGTCTGCCGGCTGATCCTGCGTGACGAAGCCGGCCACGTCGCCTTCCACCGCGACCGTCTGGCTCGAACAGCACGCCCGGGCGGCTATGGACGGTTATGGGAGATGGGATTTCGGGCGCTTGCCATGGGCGCGGCGACGATGCTCTTCATCAACCACGCGTCGGCTCTGCGCGCGATGGGGGCGTACGGATCGGATTTCTATCGAGAGGTCCGGCACGAGATTGCGCTATTCCTCCGCCGCCTCCGAGCGGAAACAGCGGCGTATTCTGAATAATGGACGCTCTCGGATATAAGTACAAAAGAAAGGGCGGCGGAAGTTTATTCCGCCGCGCCGGATAAATTAGCTCATACGTCGACGTGTACTTAAGCTTTCTCAACCAGCTCCATCTGCATTTTATTCATGCGGCCGCCATGTATAATGATCTGTGACAAAGCAAATTCAATCTCGGCAAGGTCGCTAGGCGTCAATTGCACATTGACTGCGCCTAAGTTCTCGTTCAGGTGATTTATGTTTCGCGTTCCTGGAATGGGAACGATCCACGGCTTTTGCGCCAGAAGCCAGGCAAGCGCTATTTGAGCAGGTGTCGAATTCTTCTTGACTGCAAAGCTTCTGATCAAATCAACGATCGGATCGTTCTCGGTTAGGTTTTCAGGAGTAAAGCGGTCGAACCCGGATCGAAGGTCTGTTTTCAGGTCAAACTTCGTGTGAGCATCTATCTGCCCTGCTAGATAACCCATTCCCACTGGCCCCCATGGGACAAAACCGATTCCTAGCTCCTCACAGGCAGCGAACACGCCGTTATGTTCCGGGTCTCTTGTCATAAGCGAATATTCACTCTGAACGGCTGTCACCGCCTGCACAACATGCGCCCGGCGGATTGTTCGCGCGCTCGCTTCGGAAAGACCAAAGTGCAGCACCTTTCCTTCTTGGATGAGATCTTTAACAGCGCCGGCGACTTCTTCGATTGGCGCGCCAGGATCGACCCGGTGCTGATAATAGAGGTCGATGTGGTCGGTTCTCAGACGCTTCAGTGACTCCTCAACCACTTTCTTGATGTGCTCCGGTCGGCTAT
>JAOQAA010000579.1 GCA_025963815.1 Capsulimonas sp. | reverse complement strand
GAAGGCACGGCTAATTTCATGCTCCTCCATCTTTAAGCAAATTGGCCTGGCGCATTTGCAATATTCGCAAGACTATGACGATCAGCTCTGCGCGGCCTGGATCGGGGACGCCGACGGGAATCCCGGCAACGGAGATAATTATCCGGGAACCGCCCGCTGGATGGACCTAATCGGACCTTACGTGAAAAGCAGGGATATCTTTGTTTGCCCTGACAGCTCGGAAGCCAAATACGTTCCGTTGTCCACCAACTATCATGAGGAGGGTGGATACTGCATCAATGTCGCTTATTATGACGGGACGACGGGACATCCTCCTGTAACGGACGGCATCTTCCAGCGATCGCTCACGCTGGCGGCGCTGCCGGTTCCTTCCAGCACCGTGCTGGTGACAGATTCCAACGCCGCCAACAACAACGACTTCCAGCTTGCCTGGTCAAACGTCGGCTCGCAGCCGTCGGGCATCGGGCATAGCGATCTGGCCTGGGGATGGATCTACGCGACCGCCGGCCGCCATACCGACAACCGTTCCAACTCGCTGTTTTGCGACGGTCATGTGAAAGCGATGACGCTGAACTCGCTGCTGGAAAAATCGACGACGCCCGGCTCGACCAACGGCGCTTATCGTTACTTTACGACCGAGGACGATTAAAAATGAGCAAGCGCAGGAGTTCGAGATTGCCATGACGTAACTACGGCCCTATGGTCGACATCACCATCAGCATCGTCATCCCTGCCCTCAATGAACGGGAAGCATTGCCGGAAACCATCGCCGCGCTGCGCGGTGATGGTTTCTCAGGCGAAATTATCATTGCGGACGGCGGCAGTACGGACGGGACCGTGGAATGGGCGCAGGCGCAGGCAGGCGTTTTGGTCGTCCCGTGCGGACGCGGACGCGGCGTGCAATTGAACGCTGGGGCGCAGGCGACGTCGGGCGACGTGCTGGCGTTTCTGCACGCCGATTGCAAACCACCGGCCGAGATGGCGGCACACATCCAAACGGCTCTTTCGGACCCAAACGTCGCTGGGGGCGCCTTCTGTGTGCGCTTCGAAGAACAGCGCCCCTGGACATTGCACGCGACGGCGTGGTTTATCAACAACCGTTCACGACAAGTGCTGTCGGCGACTGGCGACCAGGCCATCTTCGCACGCCGCACAGCCTACGACGCCATCGGCGACTTCCACGAATGGCCGCTCTTTGAGGACATGGATTTCGTGACGCGTCTGCGCGGCGTGGGTCGATTTCGCGTCCTCTCGCCCTGCGTCACAATCTCGGCAAGACGCTGGCTGACCAACGGCGTAGGCCGCACGAACTTGCTGATGGCGCGGCTGTACGTTGGGTATCGACGAGGGGTCGCGCCGGAGGAGCTGGCGCGGCGGTATCGGGATGTACGGAAGACGCCCCCGGGCCCCCACTGGGGGAGCAAACCATAAATACGATTGCGTGATGGGAATCAAAATTCCGACACGTTTTCGATTTTATGGTTTGCTCCCCCAGTGGGGGGGGCATCTTTTCCACCCACCCCGCCGTCGCAGGCGCTCGCTCCCTCACAGTCGCATCGCTTCTGATCTCCTCTGTCAAACGCTCCAAATCCTCCGGCATATCCACATCGTACCAAAGCGGCAGCATGTGTAATCGCAGGCCGCATGCGTCAATGTTGCGGCGCATCTGATCGCCAGTCTCAGATGTGCTCCAGGCGATGTAGGAGAATAGGCCGTGGGATATTTGCCGAAGACCGATCAAGTAGAAGCCACCGTCGTCCGCCGGGCCGAGAACGCAGTCGATGGCGCCATCGGTCAAAATCTGCATGGCTTGGGAGAGGTATTCCGACGGCAGGGATGGGCTGTCGGCGCCGATGACGACGACCGGGCCAGCGCTGCTCGCGAAGGCTTGAGAAACGATGGTTTCCAGACGCTCGCCAAGATCGCCGCCTGGCTGCTCCGTCCAGGTGACGCCCTGGATCGACAGGGCGTCTAAGAGGGCGAAGTCGCCGGCGTAAGCCATGAGGACGTCTGGGCAGACCGCCCGCGCCTGACAGGCGGCGTCAAGAATGAAACAGCGCGCCAGCTCCGCCGAGTCCTCGGGGCCGAGTTTAGGAATAAGGCGCGTTTTGGCGAAGCCAGGCGCCGGCGCTTTGACGAACACGACGATCGTGGGGCGTGGCGTCACGAGGCGTCGTCCGTAGGCTTGGAGCTGTGCAGCAGCGCGGCGGCCGCGCCGGCGGCGATCAAAGCGGCGCCGCCCACGACGAGCGCTCCCAGGTTGGGACGGATCGTCTTGGCGTAGACATTGAGAGTTTTCGCGACGACCGGATCTTTCGCGGTCGCCTCGTACCAGCGCTGCGCGGCGTGCTGACTGACCATGGAAAGCGTCGGGTAGATATGGACAAGATCGGCGATGGCTCGAATCGAAGCGCCCTGCTCCATCGCCAGTATCCACTCGTGCGCGAGTTCACTGGCGCGGCGGCCAAGAATATGGACGCCGAGGATCTTGCCGCCGACGCCCAGCGTCAGAACCTTGATCCCGCCCTGCGTTCCATGGTCCGTGACCGCGCGGTCGTTTTGCGCGAACGGCTGATGGTAGACTTCGTACGCAAGCCCCTTCGCCAGGGCCTCGTCTTCGGTCATGCCGATATGAACAAGCTCCGGATCGGTGAAAGTCGCCCACGGGGCGTGTTCGAATTTCGTTTTTCCAGAGCCAGGGAAAAAGATGTTGCGAACGGCGGTCTTTGCTTCATACTCCGCAATGTGCGAGAATTGATATTCGCCCGTCACGTCGCCGCAGGCGTAAATATTGTGCGCCGCCGTGCGCAGCTGCGCATCCACTTCGATCCCGTTCTCGCCGATCGCGATCCCCAGGGCGTCCAGGCCCAGTCCTTCGATATTGGGTACGCGGCCGGCGGCGTACAGCAGGTGCGTGAACGGCGTCTCGACTGTTTCCCAATTTTCACGGATAACCGCCACGCGCTTGCCGTCTTCCGTGCGAACGGATTGGACGGCAGCGCTCAGACGGATATCGATCCCTTCGTCGCGCAGATATTGGGTGAGCGTGCTGGAAAGCTCGTGATCGTCGCGCGGGAGCAGACGGTCTCCCTTTTGAACGAGGGTGACACGGCTGCCCAGCCGCCCGAACGCCTGCGCCATTTCGACACCCACCGGACCGCCGCCCACAACGAGCAGCGCTTCGGGAATTTCCTTCAGATCGAACAGATTGCGATTGGTGAGGTAATGACTATCCAGGCCGGGGATTGTCGGAGCGGCCGGGCGAGATCCCGTCGCAATGAGAAAATAATCGGCGGTAATTGCTTTTCCGTCCACTTCCAGCGTGTGCACATCCTGAAAGCGCGGCGCGCCGTAGGCGATCTCCACCCCGTGGTCGCGCATCAACTGTTCGCTGGCGTCGGCGTCCCGCACATCGCCGATGGATTCTCGGACATGGTCCAGAACGGCGGCGGCTTCCTCCCGGGTCACGTCGCGCCCTGGAAGACCCACGGCAGCGGGCGAAACGCGCATCATATGCGCCAAGTTCGCGGCATGCAGCAGCGCCTTGCTCGGCACGCATCCCGTATGCAGGCACTCGCCGCCGAGCTTTTCTTTCTCCACGACCAATACGCGCAGTCCCAGACCGCCCGCCATCACGGAGGCGACGATTCCCGCCGAACCGCCGCCCAAAACGATCAGATCATAATCTCTCTTGCTTCCCATAAAGTACAACTTTCTTGCATAATCAGGCGACAGCGCCTCCGCAGCTGGAGCCCGCTCCAGCAGTGCATCCGAAACAGTGAGATCCTAAAGCGATCCGCCGCCCTTTCAGCAGCGAAGGTTCGAACTGGGCGATGGTCCCCAGAGCGTTATCCGTCAAACCCATCCCGAGCATTTGATTGAAATCGCAGTCGTACAAGCGTCCATCCCAGCCGACACTGATCATGGAACGACACATCAGGCCGTCGATCGCGCGCGGGTTGAACGCCGACGCCAGCGTGTCCATGTATTGGTGATACTCGCCGTCGCGGCGCAAGGCGTGCAGGAACCGGCTGATCGGCATATTAGTGATAGTGTAGAGATGGGTGAATTGTATTCCGAAGCGTGTGAAAAGCTCTTCGCGATAATCCTGCTCCAGCTCGGTCTGATCGGGCGGCAGCGAGGCGCCGACGGGATTATGAACGAGGTTAAGCGTCAGTTCCGATCCAGGAAGGCCATAGCCGACGGCATTCAAGCGGCGCAGGGCGTCGATACTTTTGGCGAACACTCCCATGCCCCGCTGCGCGTCCGTGTTTTCTTCGTCGTAACACGGCAGCGATGCCACGACTTCCACCCCGTTATCCCGGAAGAACTCAGGCAGTCGATTGTACCCCGGCTGGAATTGAATGGTGAGGTTGTGGCGCACGATCACATGCGCCCCGGCGGCGCGCGAACGGCGCACGAGCTGCACGAAGCTCGGATTCATCTCCGGCGCGCCGCCCGTGATGTCCACCGTCGCGATCCGATAGCGCTCCACGGCGTCCAGAATCTGCCCCGCCGTCTCGGGCCGCATGATCTCCGTGCGGTGCGGGCCGGCGTCCACATGGCAGTGCTGACAGGCCTGGTTGCAGAGCTTGCCGACATTCACCTGAAGCGTCGTGACCGCGCCCGACGTCATCGTGT
>JAOQAA010000562.1 GCA_025963815.1 Capsulimonas sp. | reverse complement strand
CGCGCAGGCGGCTGAGCGCCTGCGCATTTATGGAGATCGGTATGGGCATGACGACCGACTCAGCATCCCCGGCGCCAGTTACGATTTCCCCTATCTCCGGGCGCGTCCACTCTTTCCCTTACGGGACCGCCCGGCCTCATCTCAGGATGTTCAGGAGGGAACCGCCATCTTCGCCCTGCCGGGCGGAGCACGACTGGTTTCCATGCCGAATCTGCCGATGAAAGCGCGCTGGACCACGGACAAACGGTACTCCCGGGAATCGCGATATCGAGATCCGCGCGGCAAGCTTCACACGATGGTCCAGTACGATCAAGACGGGTATGTCTGGGACGCGGAAGAAACGGCGGATGGGCATCGATTCTACGCCTTCGCCGGCCCGCACGACTTCGCGCGCGTTCCCGCCGAGGAGATCGACTTCCCGGCGGAAAACGAGTATCCATGGACCGTACTGACGCACAAAATCGAATGCTCCTTCATCAGCCCGATCCCTCACGATGGGAGCGGCTCCATTCCCATCGGCGCAGCGGCCCCGATCACGATCCATCTGCGCAACCGGGCGGGACTGGCGCAAACCGTCTCGGCGGCAGACGCAAACTCATCCGGCCTGCCGGACGGCGTCACCATTCTCATGGAATATTCGCCCTATCGCTGGATCGACAACGGCGGCAATCAGAAGTCTGACGAATTCCATTCCCTTTCGGCCACTCATTCCATTCCCGCTCTCCCCAGCGTACGCCGAACGCTGAAGCCCACGGAGGAATGCGAAGCCGGGTCACTCGATCTTTCGAAGTTCTTCGATCTCACCCGGCCTGGAACGTATCGCCTGCATGTGCAATTCGACAAATCCAAGTGCGGACTCAGCGGAGCCACGCGCCCACAGTCATTCGTCATCGGCTCACCGCCGCCAAGCGAGCCGGCGCCAGCTGTCCAGGGCTTCTAACGAGAACAGGCAACCAAGAGTTTAATCATGGCTTCTTATATTGATCGATACCGCGCCGGCGAACACGAGCAAGTGTGGGCAGAGTTGACGGCTCTCGGCGACACCGTCCGCACAGAGCCTCTGCTCTCCGACGCCATGGCCGTCGCGCGGGAAACCATGGCGCGAGCGCGGCAGAACGTCGAACTGTTGATCCCGCGCCTGGAAGCGATCGGCTACCGATTCGGGCTCTACGAAGAGGGCGCTCCGGTTCCCAGTTACCCAGGTCCGCTTGTCCCGCCGCCGCCAGACATTACGTCGCAGCTTGATACGCTTGAAGCGGCCGTCGGCGCGCTCCCCCTCTCGCTGCGAGCCTGGTATGAAACTGTGGGAGCGGTGGATTTCATGGGGTTCCACCCTCAATGGCGCGCCATCTACCCCGACCCTCTGGTTGTGAATGAACTGGAGCTGGAGTATCGTCTCGACTCTTACCGCGATTGGCGAGAGGAATGCGATGAGGAAGGAGAGGAGGAGATGGGACCATATGAGTACGAGTTCGCGCCGGACTTCTACCACAAAGCCAACGTCAGCGGCGGCGCGCCGTATGGCATCGCCCTCCCCTGTCTCACCGCCGACGCGACTGCCGAAAATGAGCCACGCCATACGACGTTCGTCGATTATCTACGGATTTGTTTCCAATGGGGCGGCTTCCCAGGGCTGGACCCTAACATTGCTGAGGTAAACTCCACACAGCACATCGCCTATTTGACCGAGGGGCTGCTCCCGCTCTAAAAACATCGCCTATGGAATCGCAAGTTCGACCCAAGATACAATGCCCTCGACACGGCGCCTCGGAGTATTCCCTGGTTTGCCGTCATCTGCGTCTGGAATCCGGCCGGAGTTACTACGCCTGCAAGAACACGCCGCACGCGCCGGCGCAGGCGTGGTGCGCACTGTGCGACGAGGTGCTATGCGCGGAGCAGGGCTGGACGGAGCGCGCCTGCGGCGTCGCGGACTGGCAGATCACCTGCGCCGAATGCTGCAGTGCGTCACTCGCCCGCCACAACTTCCTCACCTGGTCTGTGGGGACCGATGAGCCGCAATAGCGGAAACGGGTCAATTTACAGCGCTGCGGCGTTCCAATCGCCGGCGAGTGCGGCGTACACGATTACGTCACTCCACTGGTTTTTCACCCAGCGCTCCTGGCGCAGTAGTCCCTCTCGCGCCATGCCCGCCTTCTCCATCACGCGTGCGGACGCCGTGTTTTCCGGATCGCAATGACCGAAGATCCGGTGCAAGTCCAATTCAAGAAACCCAAAATTTAATAGGCCGCGTATGGCTTCCGGCATATAGCCACAGCCCCAATACTGCCGATTGAGCAGATAAAGCAGTTCTGCTCTGCCATCGGGAGCGCCAGCGCGATACAGGCTGCATCCACCAATCAGGGCGCCATCCGCCAGTGTCGTAATCGCAAACGAATACGACGCCTGCGGCGACTGAGCGGACGCCGCCAGATTCCGCACAAGCGCCTGGGACTGATCTTCCGACAAGGGACCGAAGTTCAGAAACTGAGTGACGACTGGGTCGGAGGCGTAGGCGTGCACATCACACCAATCGTCGTCTCGAAATGGCCGCATAGGCTGTTGCGCTGTTTTCCCTTCTCTAATATCTTAATGCTGCCGCAAACCGGCGAACGGCCACGTTCGCAATCGTTCACCGGCTCGTAACCATATTGTCAAACTCGTCTGGACACTACCAAGCAAGCGCCTGCAGGTAGAGGTTCGCACTCATGGACGGCGCTTCCCGAAGCGGAATTTCGAAGGCTCCGAGCGTGGGAATAAACGCTGCGGAGTGAGGCCAGGGGCCTGTCGCCGTCGGCTCCTCTTCCGAAAGCCAGTGGTAAGATAATAAATTGTCAGGAGGAAGAATTCCTCCCGTCGGATTCGCCGCGACCGCCGTGCGCCACTCCTGCAAAGCGTCCCCGTTCAGCCGCACCTCCAAAGTCTCGCTGTAAATCGGCCGGCCTGGATATTCATGCGACCAGAGCAAAATCTTGTCGACGCGATGCTCTACTACCCGGAAGGAAAGTAAGA
>JAOQAA010000551.1 GCA_025963815.1 Capsulimonas sp. | reverse complement strand
TCACCGGCCAGGACGGCTCCTACCTGGCGGAGCTGCTGCTCGGCAAGGGGTATGAAGTTCACGCCGTCATCCGACGGTCGAGCAGTTTCAACACCGAGCGTATCGAGCACCTTTACGTCGACCCGCACGAGCCAGGCGTCAAGTTCTTTCTCCACTACGGCGACCTCGCCGACGCCTCCAACCTGAGGCGCTTGGTGGAGCGCGTCAAGCCGGACGAAGTCTACAACTTGGGAGCGCAGTCGCACGTCAAGGTCTCCTTTGAAGAGCCCGAATACACGGTGGACGTGGATGCGCTGGGAACGCTGCGTTTTCTAGAGGCGATCCGAGATTATCGCGAACGCACCGGCCACGAGGTGCGCTTCTATCAGGCGAGCAGCTCGGAGATGTTCGGGGCGGCCCCGCCGCCTCAAAACGAAACAACCCCCTTTCATCCGCGCAGCCCCTACGCCTGCGCCAAGCTTAACAGCCACTGGCAGACGGTGAACTACCGGGAAAGTTACGGCATGTTCGCGTGCAGCGGAATTTTGTTCAACCACGAAAGCGAGCGGCGCGGCGAAACATTCGTCACGCGCAAGATCACGCGCGCCGCAACTCGTATCCAAATGGGCCTGCAGGACAAGCTATACTTAGGAAATCTCAGCGCCAAGCGCGACTGGGGGTTCGCAGGCGACTATGTGGAGGCGATGTGGCGGATGCTTCAGGCGGACCAGCCCGACGACTTTGTCATCGCGACCGGGGAGGCGTACTCCGTTCAGGAATTCGTGGACCGCACCTTCGCAATCCTGGACCTCGATCCCAAGAGCCACGTCGAAATCGACCCGCGCTACTACCGGCCCGCCGAAGTAGACGCTCTGCTGGGGGACGCCTCCAAGGCGAGAACAAAATTGGGATGGTCTCCGACGGTCACATTCGACGGTCTGATCCGTCGCATGGTGGAGCATGATCTGATGCTCGCCCGCCGCGAGAAACTTCTGCTCGGCGCGGGCCATGGCGCCGGCTCCACACAAGGACAAGACACATAATGGATCTCACCGCGCCCATCTTCGTCGCCGGTCACCGAGGGCTCGTCGGCTCCGCGATTGTCCGCGCCTTGGAACGCGTGGGGTACTCGAACCTTGTGCTGCGCTCACGCGCGGAGCTCGATCTTCAGGATGTGCACGCCGTGAAGGCGTTCTTCGCGGAGCGCCGCCCGGAGTACGTATTCATGGCGGCCGCGAAAGTGGGCGGTATCCTGGCGAACAGCGCGCAGCCAGTCGAGTTCCTCACCCAAAACCTTCAAATCCAGAACAATATGCTTCTCTCCGCTCATGAGTTCGGCGTACGCAAGCTGCTGTTTCTGGGCAGCTCATGCATCTATCCGAAGTTGGCCCCGCAGCCGATCCGCGAGGATTCGCTGCTAACCGGCCCGCTCGAACCGACCAACGAAGCGTATGCGATCGCGAAGATCGCCGGAATCACCCTCTGCCAGGCTTTGCGTCAGGAGTACGGGGCGAACTTCATCTCGGTGATGCCGACGAACCTCTACGGCCCCAACGATAACTTCGACCTAAAGACATCACACGTCCTGCCCGCCTTGCTGCGCAAATGCCACACGGCGCGCATCACGCACGCCCCCAGCCTGGAGCTGTGGGGGACCGGATCGCCGCGCCGGGAGTTCCTGCACGCCGACGATCTCGCCGAAGCCTCTCTGTTCTTGATGGAGAACTATGACAGCCCCGAGATCATCAATATTGGAACGGGCGGGGACATTCCGATCATCGACCTCGCGCGGCTGATCCAATCGATTGTGGGTTATGAAGGAGAGATCGTGTTCGACGCATCGAAGCCCGACGGAACGCCGCGCAAGCTTCTGGATGTGTCTAAACTGCATGCACTGGGGTGGAAGGCGCGCATTTCTTTGGAAAAGGGAATCACCGAAGTTTACCGGCAGACGGATACGAGCGGATGGGTTTAGGATTCGGCCCCCCTGCCCCCCAATCCTGGGGGAGGAGGTTTTCCGGGGCGCATTCTTTCTCATATCCGGCTACCGGAAAAGAAACAACAAACGCTTACGCGAAACTCCTCCCCCAGGATTGGGGGTTGGGGGCCGAATCCGAATCTACGATAAGATCCGCCGCCGGGCGCGGGTGAAGACGGCGACGCAGTTGGGGTCCCATTGCGTTCCGGCACCGTCTTCCAGGATTGTGAGGGCGCGTTCCTGAGACATCCCCTTGCGATAGGGACGGTCGGTGGTCATGGCGCTGTAGGCGTCGGCGACGGCCATCAGGCGGGCCACCAAGGGAGTTTCTTCTCCGCACAGACCGAAGGGATAGCCTTCCCCATCCCAGCGCTCATGATGGTGGCGCGTGGCGTCGAGCGCGTCTTCGAAGCCCGGAACGGAGCCGATCATCATGGCGCCCATCATCGGATGCTGCTTGACCGCCTGGTATTCGTCGTCGGTCAATTTGCCCGGTTTGCGCAGAATCGCGTCCGGAACGCCGATCTTGCCGACATCGTGCAGCAGCGCCGCGACCTGCACCTGATACTGCGCCCGCTCGTCCAGTCCCAGCTCCCGCGCGATCTGCAGGCTATACTCCATCACGTCTTCGGAGTGACGGCGCGTGTAGCGATCCTTGTTGTCCACGGCGGTCACGAGCGCGTCCAGCATGGTAAAGCCGTCCACGGAGTTCGTCAGCCGCGCGCGCAGCTGCTCGGCGCCCTCCGCCACTCCTCCGAACTTGTCGCGCAGAAGCCGTGCGTCGGCCGCAGCCAGAAACTCCAGGCTTCCCGGACCATCGACTGGAAGCGTGGCCGTTCCCACCGAGAATGTCAGCGGCACTTCCTGGTCGTAGCCAGGCGGGCGGTAGGAAACTCCCTCCAGCACGTTCCGCATCCGTTCGCCGATCTGCTCCACATCCGCCGCCGCGTCTCCATGAACCAGGATCGCAAACTCATCGCCGCCAAAGCGTGAGAGAGCGCTAAGCTGTTCGGAGGCCGCCGTGGCGCCTTGAAGCAGATGGGCGACCTGACGCAGGACATCGTCCCCCACGACATGGCCGTAAACATCGTTGAAAAAACGGAAATTATTCAGGTCCATCAGTACGACGGCCAGTGGGCTCCCATTTCGTACATGGCGCTCCACCGATCGCTTCAGCCGATCGTGAAACGCGCGATGGTTGCAAAGGCCCGTCAAGGCATCGTAATCGGCCCGCTCGATTGCTTCCGCCAGTATCCGCTCACGTTCCTGCTCCATCGCCTTGTATCGCGTCACATCATAGAGCGACACCAAACGCGCCATGCGTCCCTGATAGAAAATCGCGTTTGAAGAAACATCCACCCACAGGATGGAGCCATCTTTACGGCGATGCCGCCATGCTCCGCCCACGGACCGATCCTGGGACAAGTGAGCCACACGCCGGCGCATGGCGTCGCTATCCCCGGGGGGCCGGATGTCGTCAAGCGTCAACGTCAGAAACTCCTGCCGCGAGTATCCGTAACTCGCGACCGCCATTTCATTGACTTCCAGCAATTTGAGGCTCTGAGGATCGTACACCCACATCGGCTGCGGATGGCGCATAAATAGATCCGTGTCAGCCAAAGACGACAGCGTCGTCGACCGGCGGACAAGAGACGGCGACGCCGTCGAC
>JAOQAA010000536.1 GCA_025963815.1 Capsulimonas sp. | reverse complement strand
AGATCAGCTGCGCTTCCAACGAAAAGCAGATCGGTCTGGGCATTCTTCAGTACGTACAGGATAACGATGAGACTTATCCTTGCGGCAACAACGGCCGCACCGGCGCCGGCTGGGCGACACAAATCTACCCTTACACCAAAAGCGCGGGGATTTACCATTGTCCGGATGACAGCAGTAACAACGGGCGTGAGAGCTATGGATTCAATCAGAACCTCGCCGGCGGCGGCGATGGAACTCGCGGCGCCGCGATGACGCTTTCCGGCTCCAATGCTCCTGCGAGCACCATCCTGGTCGCCGAAACGATCGCCTGCGGGGGCGGCTACCCGATCCCTGGAACCGTGCTGAATGAAACCTACAGCCCGGCCGTCAATGGTCTGGCGTACCCCGGGCCGCGCGGCGTTCAAAAAGTGGAATCCGATACTTGTACGTGCTCTGCCTTCGGATACGCAGGCGGGACTTCCGGCGGCTCTCAGCGCGTCGCCCGCCATACCGACGCCGCGAACTGGCTGCTGTCGGACGGTCACGTCAAATACCTTCGCCCAACGCGCATCTCCGTGGGATACAACGCCGTCAGCGCCACTGCCGATCAGACCACGATCGCCGGCAACAATGTGCAGGACGGAATGGCTTCAGGAACGGGTTTCTCAGGAAGCAGCGCCATCACGGGCTCCTCGTTTGACGCTACTTACAGCGCTTTGTAGTCTTACGCCAACTTTGATCCTCCAATAACAAGACTGCGCTCGCGGCCGGAAGGCCGCAAGCGCAGTCTTGATCTTTTGTGATCCGTTGCTGAACCTATTCCATTTTGCTTCCATACTGTACAATTTCTTGACGAATGAAGCAAATACCGATACAATATCATCCATAACCGCTCTGAAGAAAGATTAAGATATCAGATATGCCACCGGAAGAAACCAATGCGCGGCCTGTCTCCACGCGCCGTCAGTTCGTTCAGCAGTCGGCGGCCGCCGCTGTCGCCGTCTCCGCCATGTTTGCCGCTCCTTTGGAGACGCAGGCGGCGGAAAAGATCCTGCGCGCCGGTCGGTCGTCCGGATATTTCGATCTGCTGCGCGCTCCGGACGTCGTACGCGTGACCACGGAAAAAGGGACGCGAACACTGACCGGCGAGGGCGGGGGGCGGTGGACAGACCAGGATATTGAGGTGAAAACGACCGTCAAGGCCGACGGGGTTGGAGTGTCGCTGTCCGCGCCCCTAACGGGCATCCGGCGCGTTCACCTGCGCTGGAACGGTCCCGTCGCGAGCGGTCAGCGCTTTCTGGGCGATCATTGGGAGCGGGCATACGGCGATCTGGAGTGGCGCGGCTCCGTTCCGGACCGCGCGATGCCCTGGTACTTCGCGGCGTGGGACGGCTCCCGGACCCATGGCTACGGCGTTTTGACCTGCCCGGCGGCGTTTTGTTTCTGGCAGACGGATTCGGAGGGGATCAGCCTGTGGGCCGACGTACGCAGCGGCGGCATGCCGTTGCGTCTCGGCCAGCGTGTGCTGGATATGTGCACGGTCGTGTCCCGGCTCGGCAAGAGCGGCGAAACGCCCTTTGCGGCCCTGCACGCCTTCTGCCGCCAGATGTGCCCCAGCCCCCGCCTCGCCGATCATTCCATTTACGGCCACAACGACTGGGATTTCGCCTACGGCAATAACTCGGCCGATTACACCATGGATGTCGCGCGGCGTCTCGTCGCCCTGTCGCCGAGCGGAGCGAATCGGCCGTACGTCGTGATCGATGACGGCTGGGAGCCGGCCGGCCCCGGCCAGGCGGGTCCGTGGGACGGTAGCAATAAAAAATTCCCGGACATGCCGGGCCTAACTGCCGAAGTCAAAAAGATCGGCGCGCGGCCCGGCATCTGGATCCGCCCGACGACTGCCTGGGACGGTCTGCCGGACAATTGGCGCATCTCCGGTCGAAACGGTTCTCTCGATCCTACGGTCCCTGAAGTGATACATCAGATCGAAACCGACATGGCGCGGCTGACGGGGTGGGGCTTCGAGCTGATCAAGCACGACTTCTCCACGGTTGATATCATGGGGCGGTTTGGGAGCAGCATGGGCTCCAGTCTGACCGACGACGGCTGGAAGTTCGCCGAAGGCCAGGGCCGCACGACGGCGGAAGTCATTCTTGATCTTTACCGGGTCATGCGGCGCGGCGCGGGGACGGCGGTCGTGCTCGGCTGCAATACATTCAGCCATCTGTCGGCGGGTATCTTCGAAGCCAGCCGCACCGGCGACGATACCAGCGGGCAGCATTGGGAACGGTCGCGCAAGATGGGCGTCAACTGTCTGGCGTTCCGGAACGCCCAGAACCGCGCCTTCTACGCCACTGATCCGGACATGGCGCCGATCACCAAGGATGTTCCCTGGGAAAAGACGACGCAGTGGCTAGATCTTGTGGCGCGCAGCGGCTCGGTGCTGTTCACCAGTCTGGACATGAGCGTGGTCGGCCCGGAGCAGGAAGCCAAGCTGAAGGAAGTCCTGGCGATCGCGGCGGTCCAGCAGCCGCTGGGCGAGCCGCTGGACTGGCTGGACACAACCTGCCCCGAAGAGTGGAAGCTGGACGGCAAGAAGAAGCGCTACCAGTGGCAGAATCCGGAAGGAGCCTCGCCCTTCGGCGTCTAAGCACATCCTTTCCCAATAGATGAGATGGGAAGACATGAGGAGAATACGAACTTGGCGCAGAACCAGCCGCGTACGATGACCGTCGCGACCATAAATATCCGGCACGACGCGGACCGATGGGAGGAGCGGCGTCCGCTCCTTTCAGAGCGCCTGATTCGTCTCTGGCCGGATGTCATTGCGCTGCAGGAAGTCGCGCTGGGAATCGAACAGGCGGCAATTCTGCAATCGGACCTCAACTCCGACGCCCGAACGGCCGCCTACGCCGCTTATGTCGAGCGAAAGACCGGAGAGGCGCCGATTGAAGGCATCGGCTGTCTGACGCGCCTCCCCGTACTGCGCAGCACTCGGATCGAGCTGCCCGGCGGCTGGCGCATCGCCCAGGCCCTAGATCTGCAGCTTGGTGACGCCGTTGTCTGCGTCGTCAACACGCACCTGCACAACGAACCCGCCGACAGCGAAGAAATCCGCGCCAAGCAAAGCGCGGCGATTATGGATTTCATCGAACGCGAAGCCCAGCGAGCGCCCGGCACGCACTGGGTTCTCCTGGGCGACTTCAACGCCACCCCCGATTCAGAGACAGTACATCGCGTTCTTCAAACGCTCGTCTCCGTCTATCCCGTCATCCACGGCGCAGAGCCCCAGTACACCTATCCCACGCCTCTCGTCGAAGATTACAACGACCCCGCCAGCTATCATTGTATCGACTACATCTTCACATCGCCGTCCATCCATGTCCACGATGTCCGCCTGATCTGTGACGAACCCAGCCCCGATGATCCGACGCTTTACCCCTCGGATCACTACGGACTGCTTGCGACGATCTCAATTGCCGAGTAAGTCAATCCCCCCGAAGGCGCGAACAAAAAAGGCGCTCATCCTGGCTGGATGAGCGCCTCGTATTTTGATACGTCTTAGCTGCTGAAGTCGACGATACTGGAGAACGCGAGTTCTTCCGTCGCGATGATCATATAGCCGCTGGTGTCGACAAACCGCTGCCAGCTTGCGGGCCGGGCGCCGTTGGCGGTGTTGACCCAGTCGATGAAGCCGCCGACGTAGGGAGCGTCGGTCGTTGCCTTGTTGACCCAGTCGCCCGATCCCGTGCTTGAGCCGACAGCGGACTTGGCGAAGTTGTAGTGCGACCACGCCGACGCGTAAAGGTTGTTGTAGTTGCCGGTCGCATTCGCGATCTTCCATTCGGCGTCGGCGAGCTGAAGCGCCGATCCGGGGTAGACCTGGGTGTTCGTGCCGGACGCCGGCGTCCACTGATGCACGCCGCCCGCGTACTGCCCGCTTTGGACCGTGAGATAGGTGCCGTTGTAGGCCGTGCCGTGGTCCCACCAGGTCGTCAGATCCTTGGCGAACTGTTCGCCGCACGGACGGGCGTTGAACTCGTAAGGCGAAAATCCGGTTTGATTGATGCCGCCGTTGTAAACGCCGTTGCCGCCACCGTCCAGATAGTCGTAATAGTTGTGCCAGGTTCCGTGGTCTTGTGCATTCGCGATCAATCCCGAGATCGTATTCGCCTGATTGCTGTAATAGGTGCTCGTGCTGGTGTCTCCGACGGACGTGGCCCATTTGGCGAAGCATCGAAATGCGGCGACGGCGTAGGAGCGGTCGATCGTCCAGGTGTTCAGATTCGCGTTAATGAAGTCCGCCATGGCGTGCGCATGGGCGTATTCCTGCGTGCGATAATTCGCGCCGTCACCGTTGGGGCTAAGC
>JAOQAA010000533.1 GCA_025963815.1 Capsulimonas sp. | reverse complement strand
CATGAGGATCAGTACGCGCCGTTCATGAAGGCGCTGGGAGAAGATCCGGCGGCCGGGAAGAACCTGCCGTTCGACGCCGGCAGCAAGCCGTACATGGACGCCTTCTTCTCGCAGGTGCTGGCTCCCCTGGAGAACGACGGTGTGGACTTCTGGTGGCTGGACTGGCAGCAGTACCGCTACACTCGCTCGATCCCGGATCTGACCAACCTGTTCTGGATGAATCAGCTGCTCTATGACCGGACCGAGCTTTCGGGCGCGCGCGGCATTTCCCTGAGCCGCTGGGCAGGGTGGGGCGATCACCGTCATCCGATTCAATTTTCCGGTGACGCCGACGCGGGATGGGCGATGCTGGGCTTCGAAGTCCCGTTCACATCCACGGCCGGCAATGTCGGCTGCTACTACTGGTCGCACGACATCGGCGGCCATAACGGCGGACGCAACGAAGAGTCCTATACCCGCTGGTGCCAGTTCGGCGCGACCACAGCCACGATCCGCTCGCACTCCAGCCGGGACGCCTCCACGGACCGGCGCCCCTGGAACTATCCGAAGTGGGCCGAAGACTCGATGCGCGTCAGCTTCCATCTCCGCTCACAGCTTTTGCCTTACATCTACTCGAGCGCGCATGAAACTTACGCCACCGGCGTCTCGCTGAACCGCCCGCTGTATTTGGAGTATCCGGGAGAGTATCAGGCTTATCGCAATGGCCAGGAGTATCTGCTTGGCGCCAATATTCTGACGGCGCCGATCGCCATGCCGGGCGTTGGACCGGGCCGTGTCGGCCGCCAGGCCGTCTGGTTCCCCAAAGGCTCCGCCTGGTACAACACCTTCACCGGCGAGAAGTACGCGGGAAACACGGAGCAAATGGTCTCGGCGGATATCAATGAGTTCCCATTGTACGCCCGTGGCGGTGTTCCCGTCCCCATGCAGCCCTATGCGGCGCGCCCGGCGACTACGGCGCTGGACAACCTGCGTGTGCGCTGCTATCCCGGCGAGAACGGCAAGACTGGCTCCTACACGTTCTATGAGGACGATGGCGAAAGCCAGAAGTACACTGCGGGCGCCTACTCCGTCACCCCGCTGACCTATGTCCGCCATGGCGGCCAGGTGACGGTGACGATTGGCGCGGCGAAGGGGCAGTACGCCGGGCAGGTCGCCCAGCGCGGATACACGGTCGAGCTTCCGAACACCGACAAGGCGATGGAAGCGCGCGTCGACGGCCAGCCGGCCGTCGTATCCTACGATCCAGCGCTCTGCGTCACGCGCATCTCCGTTCCTGCTCGCTCCCTCCGCAAGCCGGTCAAGATTGAAGTGCAGGCCGCCGAAGCCGACGCCGGCGTTCTGAGCGCACGGGCGCAGAACCGCCGTCTGGCGGGAATTGCCGGCGACGCCGCGCAGGGAAAGAACTGGAAGCAAGTGCTGGCGGATTCGAGCGATCTGACGGATGCGCAAAAAGAAGCCCTGCTGGCTCTCGGCGGCGTCGCGCTCGTGCGTCAGTACGAAGACACGGCGTTCAGCGGCGAACGGGGCTGGCATTTCTATGGCGGCGACGGCGTCATCCAGGGCAACGCGGCGAATCTCAGCGACCCACGCCTGACACCCAAGCTGGGCGATGGTCTTGCTAAGGCGACCCTCGAAGTAAAGATACCGCATGATCATGGCGTGGATATCGCCGATATGGAAAAGAGCGTCATCGCTTCGGGCGCCTTCGTGGAGACGCCGGGGGTGAAGCGGTCTAATCCACGGGTCACATTCCAAATCGATGGACATGACTATGCATTACCGCTGAGCGCGCCCATCGGCGGTGCAGACAATGTCGCGCTTCAAGCGCACGCCGTCGCAAGCTCCTCGGAGAACGGCCACACGCCGGCGGCCGCCATTGACGGAATCGCCGAAGGGTATCCGATCAACCCCGCCGCCGAATGGTCCACAGGCGAGGAAACTACCGGAGCTACGCTGACCCTGACATGGGATACCCCGCAGGCCGTCAATCAGATCGCGCTGTACGACCGGCCGAATACGGTCGACCAGGTAACCTCCGGTGTGATCACATTCAGCGATGGAAGCACGCTCGATGTCGGCGCTTTGCCCGATGACGGAAGCACTCCGTTGTCGCTGAGCTTCCCGGCCAAGACGATCACCTCGCTGACGTTCAAGGTCACCGGCGTCAAAGAAAGTACGGAGCACACCGGCCTCGCCGAGATCGTGGTGCGCCGGGCGAAGTAGGATTAGGATGCCCCCCGACCCCTGTGGGGGCCGGGGGGCGTTCTGTTTTATGGTATCCTATTCCCATGACGACGCTCGATTTCGCGCAAATATTGCATGACCGCATTGACGCGCGCCGCAACGGCGCCCTGGACGTGCGCTCGCGTCTCCAGCACTTCGCGCTCATTAATTACGCCCTGCCCAAAGAGCGTTTGGCGCGCTACATTCCTGAAGACCGGTTTGAAATCCCCGAGTTCGAGATTGACGGCAAGCCGATGGCGCTGATGAGCGCCGTGCCGTTCTACGACAGCGACTTCCACTTCATCCATCTGTTTCCGTTTTTGCGTTTCGCTTTTGGACAGACGAATTACAGAGCCTATGTGATCGATCGAGCCACGGGCGAGCATGCAGTCTGGTTCTTCGGCACGACACTCGGGTCGCCACTGGTGAATATTCCCGTGTGGCTTTGGAAGATCCCCTGGCACAACGCGAAATACAAAATCGATTGCGAGTACAGCCGCGAAGATCATCGTTATCGCCGCTACGCCATGAGCATTCGATCGGAGTGGGCGAGCGCGGAGATCGACATTGAGGACACGGGCGATGGGTTGATTCTTGAGTCTGGGTTCGAATCCGAGGAAGCGATGGCGCTGATCCTGACGCATCCCGTGGACGGCTTCTTTTACCGGGACGACAAGCGCCTCGGAACATACTCCGTCTGGCACAAGGCCATTCGGATGACGCGCGGCAAGGCCAAGAATCTTTACTTCAGTTTATACGAGTGTCTAGGACTGCTCTCCCGCGCGGAGATGCAGCAGCCGCACTCCATCTTCCTCTGCCCGGAAACCGAGTTCCGGGTCTATTTGCCGCCATACGCGCTGCCTGAGAGCGCTTAGAAAATTTCACCCCATGACCCAGAGATCAGAAACAAATACGTCCACAAAAGGCGGCGTGTCCGTGGGCAATCCCGCGCCCGACTTCTCAGCGACGGACGCTGCGGGGGAACCAATCCGCCTCAGCGAACGCCTGAAAAATAATGCAGTCGTGCTGTTTTTCTATCCCAAGGACGACTCCGTGGTATGCACCGCCGAAGCGTGCGCGTTTCGGGATAGTTACGAAGCGTTTACGAAGGCGGGCGCCGAGGTGATCGGGATCAGTCGCGGGGATGATGGGACGCATCAGCGGTTCGCCGCCAAGAACCGTCTGCCGTTCCTCCTGCTCAGTGACGCCGATGGGGCGATCCGCAAGCTCTACGGGGTGCGCAGCGTGCTGGGCGTCATTCCGGGCCGCGTCACGTTTGTGATCGATGGTGAGGGCGTTGTTCGGGGGAAGTTTGAAGCGCTGCTGGAGTCGCAAAAGCATGTGATCGAAGCGCTGCAAACGCTGCGGCGGATCGCGGACGAAGCAGCGTCGTGAATGGTTAACGGACTACACCGACCAGAAGACACACATCGTCGCGCACGCCTCCGCGCGCGAAATCGTCGACTTCTCGCACCAGTTCGCGCGAGATTTCCTGAGCGTTTCCCAGTCCGCGTTTTTCGCTGAGGATCGCCGCGACCCCTTCGACGCCCAGCATGTTCACGCGCGTGGGGCCGACTTCCGTCATGCCGTCGGTGAAGATCGCCAGCACGTCGCCTGGCGCCAGCGGAATGGATCGCTCGGAATACTTGCTGTCGGCAAATGCGGCGAGGATCGGTCCGGTCGGCCAGAGCTGCTCCACTTGGCCGTGTTCGCAGCCCAGCAACGCCGGCTCCTGGCCGCAGTTGACATATCTCAGCTGCCGGTCGCGGCTGTCATAGACCGATACAAACAGCGTGGAGAAGCCGTGCACCAGGCCATGCGTGGCCAGCGCTTCATTGAGATTCGTGACTGCTTCGGCGATGGTCTGACCCAGGTATAGTGTTGCGCGAAGCATATTACGCACGGTGGCGACCTGAGCCGCCGCCGCTAACCCCTTGCCGGAAAGATCTCCCAGGACAATTGCCGTGCAGTGCGCTGTCAGTGGGTACACATCGTAAAAGTCGCCGCCGACGCCGGCTTCTTCCAGCGCGGGCCGATAGTACTGAGCGAATTGTAATCCCGGCGTATTCTCTGGGAGCGGTGGCTGAAGCGCCTGCTGCAGCTGGCTGGCGATCCGGCTCTCGCGCTGCGCGATCCGTGCGGCTTCCAGGGCCGGGCGGAGCTGCGCGGCCACGGCTTCCGCCAAACGCATTTCCTCAGGATGCCATGCGCGCGATGTCTTGGACATGGATAAGATCAGTCCTGATGTCAAGCTCCCCTCAGTGAATAGCGGAACCGCCAGCAGACTCCGAAGTCCTAAGCGGCTTAAAAACTTGCGTGTTTCTTCGGTGAGTGGCGCGCTTTCGATATCACCAATCGCGTTCGCGGACATGACCGGTAAAATTTCCGTGAGAAGCTTGTCATAGAGACCTTCATCGTTCGGCTCCTGAGTGTAAGGACGGTGCGGATCCCTCCAGTAGCCCCGGATTTGCACGGAGTTTTGCATGGTGTCGTAGTGGAAGAACCAGCAGCGGTCGAGTTTCAGTTCCGAGGTCAGTACAGCGGCGGTTTCCAGTTGGATGAGGTCCGGGTCCAGTGACGATCGAATGGCGGCGCTGACCTGATTGAGAAGAGTCTCGCGCGCGGCGCGCGCCGTCAGCTCATCCTCGGCGCGCTTGCGTGCGGAGATGTCGCGGAAATAGGCCGATAGCCCAGTTCTGCTCGGATAGAGATGGACGTCGATCCAGCGTTCGATGACCGGCGAAAATGTTTCAAAATGTGCGGGCCGTCGCTCCGACATGACCCGCAGATGCTGAAGATAAGCTTCGCTGTCGACCGCCTGCGGAAACATGGTCCAGTAGTGCTTACCAATCAGATCCTCTCGTCGTATACGCCACCATTCCTCAGCCTGTCGATTGACGTACGTGAAGTTAAAATTTTCATCCACGGCGTAAAAGGCGTCGGTGATGCTCTCCAGAATCTCGGTTGTTTGCGCATGCGCCGCCTTCAGTTCCTCCACTGCGTGCTGGCGTTCGTCCTCGATCCGTTTCCGCTCCGTCATATCGCGCAGAATCTTGGCGAGGCCGTAAAGCCGCCCGTCCTCGGTGCGCATCGGAACCATAAAGCCTTCCGCCCAGAACCGTGAGCCGTCCTTGCGCTGATGCCAGCGGATGTCGGGTGACTGGTCCTCCCGCAAGGCCCGTTCATATTCCTGCTGAGGAACATTTGCCGCTCGATCTTCTGGAGTAAAGATAATGTCCGCCGAGTTCCCGAGGATCTCCGGCTCGGAGTAACCCAGGATGCGTTCTGCTCCCGAATTCCAGCTGGTGACGCGCCGATCGATGCCCATCGTAAAGATCGCGTATTCCTTGGCGCTCTCCACTAGCAGCCGGAAATGCTCATCGCCCCGAGGTATTGCTTTCTCTGGACTCAATGAGGATTGGGGATCGGATGGGACCGGCGGTTCTTGTTCTGCCATGGAGTTCTCCGTGCGTATTTCGCGAACGCAGTGGCGGCGAAATCCGTATATATTTTAAGAGTGTACCCATTCGATTGAGATCGACACGGACGTTTCGGAGAGGCATAATCATGCCGAGGAAGCAAGGATACGGATACATAAGAGGACCTTGTTCCCGCAATTTCGCCTATTTGCGAAATTTTTCACAAGACTCCGGGGACTCACCTTGACATGGGCTTTTGGCCGACTGTATAATGTTATGGTGTCAAAAGCCCGCGATATGGGAGGGCGACAAATTTGGAAAGTATTTGGACTTTGCTCGTGGCGGGAGCCGCGATGGGACTGGTGACGCTGATCGGGTTTGTGTGGGGCGTCCGCAATGGAGCCTTCGAAAACGCCGAGGACGCCAAGTACATCGTGTTTCGCGACGAAGACGATGACGATTAAAATAGACGAAGATTTTAGACCGAGCGTGCTAAGATTCGAGGTTCGACAATGGCCGTGAACTACGACCGCGAGAAGCAGGAGCTGACGCGGCGCAATTTTGTATCGTTGAGTGGTTGGGGAATCGCCGGAATCGCGACTCTGGGCGCGGCCGGTGTTTTCGGCCGCTTCTTTTGGCCGAACGTGCAGTATGGCCCGCCATCCAAATTCGTAATTGGCAAGGCCAGCGGATACACCGACGGCGTCAAGCAGAACATTGCGGACCAGAAGGTGACAATCGTCAAGCACGGTTCGCAGCTGGGCGCGATCTCCATGGTCTGCCAGCATTTGGGGTGCACCGTGGCGGCGTCCTCGACCGGCTTCGACTGTCCGTGTCACGGCTCCAAGTATGACGATATGGGGAACGTGACCCACGGCCCCGCGCAGATCGCGCTTTACTGGTTCGACATTTCCCTGACGCCGAGCGGCGACCTGGAAGTCGACAAATCTAAGAAGAACGATCCGGGGCATTACTATAACATTGTCTAAGTCGGAACTCGCTGTTTCGCCGATGAACGGCCGCGCCGGAACGCAGATTGTCAGCGTCCGGCGCTGTTTCACGAATGTCGTATTCGGTAATATTACGGTCGGCGGCCATTCTCAGGCCGTCGGCGTATTGAAAAAGGAAAGGCGCGCGATATGAGCGTCAAGTTAGTCAAACCCGAGGGCGGCTCGGCGCCGCCGCCCGGCGGCGGTGGGCGGTCCGGGCAGCCTGGATTGCTCGCGCGCATCAACCGCGCGATCTATCGGCAGGCTCCGGAAGTCTGGGACAACCTGCGTCCCGCGACCCTCGGGCACAACATTTACAAGTCGATCTATCGCACCACGGCCTTCCCGAAGACCGAGCGCGAGCGCTCCGAGGCGTTCTTCAACTCGTTCCTGCTGCACATCCAGCCGGCGAAGATTGAAAAGCACGCCCTGCGCTTTACGTACACCTTCGGCCTCGGGCTGCTTTCGATGTACCTGTTCATCCTGCTGACCATCTCTGGGCTGCTGTTGATGTTCGTGTATGTCCCGAGCACCGAGCAGGCTTATGACCGTATGCTGGACCTGCGCTCCGCGGTTTCCTTTGGAGGCGTCCTGCGCGGAATGCATTTCTGGTCCGCCAACGCGATGATTACGGTCGTGTTCTTCCATATGTGTCGGGTCTTCTATACGGGAGCCTATAAACCGCCACGAGAGTTCAACTGGGTCATCGGAGTCCTTTTGATGGTTCTGACCCTGGTGCTCGGCTTTACGGGATACCTGCTGCCGTGGGATCAGCTGGCCTTCTGGGCCATCACCGTCGGCGCGGGCATCGCAGGCAAGGCGAACTGGGTTTCGGATCACGTCAACGCGATGGCGCCGCATGGCGCGCCGTTGATGCCGGCGATCGGCGACAAAATGCGCTGGGGGCTGCTGGGTTCCGATGTCGTCGGCCAGGAAGCGCTCATTCGCTTCTATGTGCTGCATGTCGCGGTCCTGCCGGTCATTCTGACGGCGCTTATCATCTACCATATGTGGCGTATTCGCAAGGACGGCGGGATTTCCAGCCCGAAGGAATCTCCGGAATAACTTATGAAACGAGTTCGTGAAGAAGAGATATTTCCGCGTAACCCCAATAAGACCTACGGCTTGATGGAGCTGGTCAAGGGGTCCTCCACGCGTGTCGACCGCGGTCCGGACGATATGGTTTCGTCCTGGCCCCACCTGCTGATCCGCGAGGCGGCGCTGTTCGCCGGCTGCTTCGCCATCATTCTGGCGCTGTCGGTGTTCGCTCCGCCCCCGCTGGAGTCGCCCGCGAACCCGATGCGTCCGCCGAACCCCGCGAAGGCCCCGTGGTACTTCCTGGGTCTCCAGGAGTTGGTCGCTTACGACGCCTTCTGGGGCGGTCTGGGTATTCCCGGCCTGGTGGTAGTCGCGCTGATGGCCATTCCCTACGTCGATCGGCACCATAGCGGGATCGGGCGCTGGTTCGCCAAGAGCCGCCGCACCGCAACTACGCTCTGGACGCTGTATGTCGTCGTCGTGATCGTGCTGATCATTATCGGCGTTTACTTCCGTGGTCCGAACTGGAACTGGTATTGGCCCGGCACGATGCCGAAGGAAGTGCCGTAGTTACGGGCTTTCAGAAGTTACGGGCTTTCATAGCCGAGAACGAGACGCGGATCGCGAAAAAGATAGGTATTGTTTCCCATGTCTATGGTGACGAAGTTCGTGTTGTGGAGCCTGCTGCTCCTGGCGCTGGTCGGTATCACCGGCTCGCGCGCAATCTGGAACAACCAGAACTCCGATAGCGAAGACTTTACATACTGGCAAGGTCAGTATAAGGACGTTGCGGAGTCCCTGGCGACGGATTCCGCGGTCAAGCAGGCGACTCGTGACAGTCTCATCGAAGTCAAGCAGGTCACGGTCGGGCAGTTTACTGTCACGCAGCAGGATGGCACTTCGCAGCAGCGCGTCGACCGCTGCCAGTCCTGCCACATCGGCCTGCTGAACCCACAAATGACGGCGGAAAACATCATTCGCACCGTGGACGGCAAAACCGTCACCACCGAAGAAGTTCCGAAGTATTTGGAAGAACATCCGAAAACGCTCCGGATCATTAAGACGATCGGCGCGCATCCCGGAATTTCGGTCGAGGGCGAAGGCGCCCGCGATCTGGGCGTCATTCATGGCGAAAAGTTCACCTACGGCTTAGCTACGGAGAAGAGCCTGACCGCAGCGGACTTCACGGACTACGGTCTGCAAAAAACGAACCTGAAGCAGCATCCGTTCCCAACCTTCGGCTGCACCACCTGCCACTATGGCTCGGGACGCGAGCTGATCGAAAAGAACGCGCATGGCGATCCGGAGCGCTGGCTGAGCCCGATGCTGGCCGCGAAGTACATGGAAGCCGCCTGCGCCCAGTGCCACGCGCAGTTCGATAAAACGAAGCTTTCGGTCGCGTACCTGCCGTCCATGACGACCATTGCGCGCGGTGAAAAGCTCTTCCGCGATAAGGCCTGTTATGGCTGCCACAAGATCGAAGGCCTCTCCAAGGGCAATATCGGGCCGGAGCTGACCTACGAAGGCCGCACCGCAGTGCCGGAGACGATCGAGCATCAGCTGTGGGATCCGCGCTACAAGACGGCGTCCTGCTCCATGCCGTACTTCTTCGCTTACCGCGAACACAATACGGACGACCCGGACCGTATCAAAGACATTGTCGACGCGCGAGCCGACGAACTCAAGAAAACAGGCGGACAGGCGAATATCGAAAATCCCGAGATTCGCGAATCTCTGGAGCGCCACGGCTACGTTCCTAATGGTAAGGCGCAGGAAGATGTCGACGCTCTCGTAACGTTCATCGCCTCGCAGACCGGTAACAACTATGCGTCCAGCGCTTCAAGCCGGATGACGGAGATCGCCGCATACAACGGGGCGCAGCCGGAAAAGGTCGATGTGACCGTGGCGAGCGGCAAGAAGCTCTTTGAAGAAAGCGGCTGCTATGCCTGTCACGCCGTGGGCAACCCTGATCACAAGGGCAAGAGCATGGATGACCCCGCCTACAAGGGCGGCGTGGCCGGACCGGAGCTGACGTGGGAAGGCTCACGCCACTCCACCCAGTGGCTCGTGGAGCATTACGAGAACCCGCAGGCGTTCGTGCCGTCGTCGATCATGCCGATCTTCCCGTTCTCGGACACCCAGCGAAAGGCCCTTTCGCTGTACGATCAGTCGCTGCGTCCTACGGGAACCAAGACCGTCGATCCGGTCGTGGACATGCCTAGCACGCAGATGAAGTCTCTCGGGGCGCAGACGCCCGACGTTGCGACGATGACGCGTTAATCAGCGCGGTAATAACGCGTTCAGCAAATCGTGACGATGAAGCGATAATCAATCTCCCATAGCGGCGGAGCGCGCTCAGAATCTCCTCAAGATATTTGGGCGCGCCCGAACCGCCGATTAGCGAAGGAATATTCAAGACATGGCAGAAGACACGAACCCCACGGCTCGCGTGGAGACCGCCAAGCCGACGGATGGTGCGCAGATCCCGAATGAAGACGCGGGCGGCTTCCATTACTACAGCGGCGGCGACGTCAAAGAACTCGCGGACACGCGCGTTAGCAATTGGCTCTGGGGCTTCTGGGGAATCGTTCTGGTCGGAGCCGTCTTCCTTGGCCTCGCCTATGGCGCGCTCGGACCAAAGTCCCCTGGCGCCGTCAGGCCTGAGGCGGGCAGCAACGCCGGCCGGGCGAAGATCCAGAAGGATCTTGATGTGCGCGGGAGCTATCCCGTCAGCGTGATCAACCTGGCCGCCATTGATCTGCCACCACACGTGAACTTAACATCCGCTATCGCCGCCGGCGAGGGGATCTACCAGAACAAGTGTTTCGGATGCCACGGACCCAATCAGGACGGCAACGGGGCCAACGCCGCGTCGCTGAACCCCAAGCCGCGCAACCTGCGTGATGCGCCGTTCATGCAGTCCATGTCCTACCAGCGCATCAATACGTCGCTGCACAAGGGTGTTCCCGGAACGGCGATGCCGCGCTGGGAGGGGACGCTGAGTGACGGCGAAATCCAGGAAGTCATCGCGTATGTCTGGAGCCTGAGCCTGACCTCGAAGCAGCTGGAGCAGGCGGAGGGTGTGACGCCCGCGGACGCTGCTCAGAACACCGGCGGCAGCACGCAGGTCAGCCCCAAGCCGATTACCCCGGCAATTAACGGCGATCCGACTGCACACACGAACACGGCGCCTCCGTCCATGTCGGGATCGCCGACCGACGTCTCCGCGCCCGCTCAGCCGTCGTCGCAGACGACTGGCGCTGGGGCTCAGCGCGTTTCGCCAATCCCGAATAATCCGGCGAATGCGGATGGAACCGGATCGAACCTTCCGTCGCCTGCGCCGGTTGCGCAGCCGACTCCCGCTTCCAGCGGCCCTTTCGGTGCGGGTGGACCAGGCGCGACAGGCGCCCCCGCCGTGACTCGCTAGGACGCGGTCCATCGAGAAAAGGTAAGAAAGATGGCAATCGAACAAATTAAAGCGATGCAGCCTTCGGCTCCGCCGGAGCGCTTGCAGCATGAAGATAGCGCGGTCAAATGGGCTCTGTGGGTTGGGCTGGGATACTTGGTCATGTTCGGCACGATCGGCGTCATCGCCGCCGTGAAGTTTATGATCCCCGACCTGTTCTATTCCGTGCAGTGGATGTCCTGGTCGCGTATCCGTCCCGCACACGTGCAGGGAATGATTTTCGGCTGGCTGCTGCCGATCTACATGTCGCTGTTTTACTACATGGTCCCGCGTCTCTGCGGAACCAAGCTGTACAGTGAAAAGCTGGGCAAAGCGACTTCGATCGTCTGGGGTGTCGGTATTCTGATCGCTACCTACTGCCTGCTGAACCCGAGCAACACCACCAACCTCTTCCTGGTGACCAAGGGCAAAGAGTACGAAGAGTATCCGATCGTCTCCAACATCTTCCTGCTCATTGGCTGGGTGATGCTGATGTGGAACCTCTGCAACACGTTCGCCCGCCGAACGTACACGCAGATGTACGCCGCTCTTTGGTATGTGATGGGATGTCTGCTCTGGACCGCCTTCGTGTACGTGATCGGCAACTGGCCTTCGCAGCTGTTCAGCACGGACGGCGTCGGCGGCTTCAGTGGTCTGAACGACGCGAACATCAACTGGTTCTACGGACATAGCGTCGTCGGCCTGATCGCGACGCCCGGTGGACTGGGTATCGCGTACTACTTCCTGCCGAAGGCCGCGAACTCGCCGCTTTACAGCCATAAGCTTTCGCTGATCGGCTTCTGGACGCTGGGCGCCATTTACATCTGGAACGGCGCACACCACATGATCTACGGGCCGATCCCGTACTGGCTGCAAACAGTCGCGACGATCTTCTCGTTCCTGCTGTTTATTCCGGTGCTATCGGTTGTGACCAACTTCTTCGGAACGATCCGGGGTGAATGGCACCAGCTGCGCACAAACGTGCCGCTGAAGTTCATCATTGCGGGAACCGTGTTCTACTTCCTGGTCAGTTCGCAGGGCTCCTTCCAGGCGCTCCGCTCGCTGAGCGCAGTGGTCCACTTTACCGACTACATCATTGGTCACTCGCACATGGCGCTCTTCGGAACGTTCACCTTCTATGCGTACGCCGGCGTTTACTACGCCATCCCGCGCGCCTTCAAGAAGCCGCTGTACTCCGAGGGCATGGCCGATTGGCACTTCTGGCTGTCGTTCCTGGGCTTCATCGTGTTCAGCGCCGCTCTTTGGGTTGGCGGCTACGCGCAGGGCCAGATGTGGAACGATCCGAATATCCCGTTCATTGAGACGGTGAACTTTATGAAGCCGTTCTGGCACGCTCGCGCCGGAGGCGGCGCTGCGATGCTGATCGGTATGTACCTGTTTGTCTGGAACATGTACAAGACCGCGACCGTGCCGGCTCCGCCGGCGACCGAAGATGAAATCCGCGTCGCTGAGGGCCGTGGCGCCGCCGCCGCTCAGGCGAACGCGTAACAGATAAGAATACTATGAAAATCTTACCGGAAAAAAGCGCCTGGCAGACGGGCATGGGCGTGGCGCTGACCTTCGTGGTCGGCCTCACTTTCACCATGCTCTTGCCGTCGTTTAATGAAAACTGGTCGCTTAACACGCTGAACCCGGCGGGGGACCAGGCGCATTACCACCAGCCCTACACGGCTCAGCAACTGCACGGACGACTGATCTATCAGCGCGAAGGATGCGTCTACTGCCATACGCAGCAGATCCGACCGCTGGAAGGCGAAATCAAGCGCTACTCAATCGGCACTTCGCTGGCGCTTCCCTCCAACGAGCGCGAATACGTTTACGACCGGCCGCACTTCCTTGGAACGCGCCGCATCGGTCCAGACCTTTCGCGTGAAGGCGGCAAATACAGCGACGACTGGCAGTACTCGCACTTCTATTATCCGCGTCAGATGGTCCCCGGTTCGATCATGCCGGCCTTCACCTGGCTCTTCAAGGACAATGAAGGCACGCCCGTTCCGACCCAGGAAGCGCGCGACCTGGTCGCCTACGTGCAGACGCTCGGCTTCGAGCGCGAAGTTTACGATCCGGTCACCTATAACTCTTCCAACGGCCATGATGATGGATGGGGACCGTGGCTGAAGCCGCAGGACCGTCAGGCCAGCCAGCAGCTTGGCGAGAACGCCGTCAACCGCATTACGCCCGGCGCCGACCACGGCACGGTCCGAGGCGGAGCCGAGAAGACGCCCGCCGACATCACGACGAAGCCAGGGCTGGCGCCTACTGGCCCCGCCGTTCCGGCTCCGACTGGTCCGGCGACAACTCCATAGTTCGTTCACTGGTGGGCAAACAAAGAGCGGCGCAGAAAAGCAGCCGGCGATTTCAATCGCCGGCTGCTCTCTTTTTGCCTCTTTATCAAACTCTATTCGCGCAGCCACGGAAGCTCGGGTTTGGCGATATCGTTCTCGATCACCAGCGTTGTTCCCGTCGGACCGGTGAGCAGCCAGAGTCTGTCGGCGGTCTTCAAGATAAAGCTGAATCCACAGCCCATCGTTCCGGCTGTCGTGTAGCCGCACTCTAGCGTAGCGCGGGGCAAATTCATCAGCGATATTCCGGTTCCTTTGTCTTCGATCCAGACCTGCGCCATCTCCCCCGGCTTGTAATAAACGCGACCGAATCCGCCCCGGCCATGTACGACGGCGTTCATGGAGGCCTCGCCGACGGCGGTCACCAGATCCTGCCAGCGTTCCTCGGGCAAACCGCAGGTGATGGCGGTGTCTCGAACGATGTGCCGCATCTCCGCGATGCCGCTTGTCGCCTGGAGAGAGACATAGCCGCCGTATTCGGTCATGGGCGTCGGCAGTTCCTGACGCGTGTGGCACAGGCGCAGCTTGCCGTCCGTGGCGCTCGACAGCACATCGCGCAGGAACGCTCGCTCGCGCTCCATAGAGTCTCGGACTTCTCGCAGCAGACGTGAATTTTCCTGCTCGGCCCGCCGCTGCTCAGTGACATCGTTGCAGACCACGACATAATGCGACAAGCGCCCTTCGATGTCGCGCACCGGGGAAAATGTCAGCTCATTAAAGAAGAACGAACCGTCCTTACGATAATTGCGCAGAACCTGGTGGCACTCCGTCTCCTGGTCAAGGCAGCGTGCGATTTCGTTCACCGTCTCCTGGTCGCTTTCCGGTCCCACAAGGAGACGGAAGCTGCGCCCTAAGATTTCATTATCGCCGTATCCCGTGAGGCGCTCAAACGCTCGGTTGCAGTAGATAATCGGGAAGTCAGGGCCAACCGCGCAGATAATGATCCCATTGTTCGCGGAGGCGATTGCACGGTCGCGCAGGCGAAGCGCTTCCACAGCATGTTTTGCCTGCAGCTCGGATTGATAAAAACGCAGGGTGCTGCGCAGACTCCTGTTGATATAAGAACTGGTCGCAATGTCCTTGGGGAGATAGTCGGCGGCGCCGGCTTTCATCAGTTCGCGCACGATCTGCTCGTCGCCATGTCCGCTAAGGACAATCACTGGCGTATCGATATCCTGAGCGCGTAATTTCTCCAGGAGCGCCAGCGCCGTGCCGTCCGCGAGCTGGTAGTCCAAGAAGATGCAGTCGAACTGCTCCTCTTCAAGCATCGCCATCATCGCGGCGCAGCTATCCACTTCGGTAATCGATGCAGAGCTTTCGCCATCTTTCAATGCACGGCGCACCATCCGCCGATCCAACGCATCATCATCGACAATCAAGATCTTCAAACTATCGTGCGCCGTCAAAGGCGCCATTGTCGCCATAAACAATCTCCAAACGCTGCTCTCCGTCACGGGGAAGCCGCTATTCTTTGAGTATTCCTGTTTTATCGATAAAGTAATCCTGTCTCATGAGATCAAAATAAAACAGCCCATCCTCTCGCTTTTGGCGAGAGGATGGGCTGTGGGTTTGTGCGTTGTTAGACGGTCTTCGTGACTTTTTCCAGACCGCGCGGAGCATCCGGGTCCAGGCCCTTGGAGAGCGCAAGCCAATAGGCGAACAATTGGCCGGCGACCGCATAGACCAGCGGGCTGACCCATTCCGCGACGGGGGCGGGAATGCGCACGGCTGTTTCGCTGCTGGCGAGGAAGGCGGCGTCATGGGCGAAGGAGATCAGGGCGGGGTGCTGCTGGCGCAGCTTTTCGCCAAGTTCGGCCATCGCTGGGAACGCTTTGCCGTCCGGCGCAAAGAGCAAGCAAGGGAAGCCGCTGTTGACCTGCGCGATCGGTCCGTGCTGGAACGCGGCGGCTGAGTAAGACTTCGCGCTGATATAAGACGTTTCGGTGATCTTCAGCGCCGTTTCCGAGGCGGTGCAGTGGTTGTATCCACGGCCGATGATGACGCAGCCCGTCATGGCCTTATACTTCTCGACCAACTGGTGAAGCGCTTCATCAAGGCCTAAAGATTTCTCCATGGCGTCGGCCGCGCGGCGAAGATAGACCAATCGCTCGGGGTGCGAGTCATCCATCGCCGTGGAAAGAAGCGCCAGCAAAGCCAGTGACCCGGTGTAGGTCTTGGTCGCCGCAATCCCCTTCTCCTCACCCGCGCCGATCGTGAGCACGTGCTCGGATGCCTGCGCCAGAGCGGAGTCCGGTTCGTTGGTGATACAGGCTGTCAGCGCCCCGGACTCGCGGGCGCACTTGATGACTTCAATGACATCGGGCGCCGCGCCGGACTGTGAGATACCCAGGACGAACGCCTGCGGCCCCAGCTTCGGCACGGTGTCGTAGACGGTGACTACGGACGGGGCGGCGATCGCCGTCGGCAGGCCGTGCTGGATTTCCAGGACGTACTTGCCGTAAACGGCGGCGTTGTCCGAGGTGCCGCGGGCGGCGACATAAGCGAATGCGACATTGCGCCGCTTGATCTCCGCCGCCAGGGCCTCGACTTGATGAAATTCTCGATCGATGATGTTACGAACGACGTCCGGCTGCTCCCGGATTTCGTCCAGCATGTGCGACATAAATTGGTCCCTTTAATCTAACGCCAAACGCGCGCGCATCTCCCGCAGAAGATGTGAAGGCGCGGGGCGGTTGTTGTATACAATTCCCAGCGGAACGTGCGGTTTCGGAATACCGTGGAAGTCCGATCCGCCCGTAACGAGGAGTCCATTCTCCTCGGCGCTCTTCAAAAAACGTTCCGTCTGAGCCGGTCCGTGCTGCGAATAATACGCTTCAATGCCGTCGATCTTTGCTTCCGACGCCAGGCTTGCGATACGCGTGGCGAGCGCCGTGTCGTTGAGCGGTATCAAGCCAGGATGTGCGATGACGGCTAGGCCACCCGCCCCGTGGATCAAGGCGACGGCGTCGCGCGGCGTCAGGACATCCTTTGGCTGATACAACGGTTTCCCGGTCGCTAAGAAACGGTCGAACGCGTCTTGAACCGAATTTACGATTCCTTTTTTGAGCAGCGCCCGGGCGAAATGCGGACGGGCGATGACTTCAGCGTCCTCACCGGCCTCCGCGCGGACATCGTCCATGGTGACGGGAAGGCCAAGCTCGGCCATCTTCGCCGCCATCTCCTCGTTACGCCGTGCGCGGCTGGCGCGCAGCCGTACGAGCGCTCCGGCAAGCGCCTCATTTTCCGGATCGAAGAGATATCCCAGCAGATGGAAGCGTCCGCCGTCATCCTCCACTGAGAGTTCGACGCCGGGAACGAGTTCCAGGTTCCGCTTACGGGCGGCGATTTGCGCTTCGGCAAGTCCCGCGATGGTGTCATGGTCGGTCACGGCCAGCGCCTGCAAACCCAGGGCCGCCGCCTTGTCCACTAGCTCCGTCGGAGTCAGGCTTCCGTCCGACGCCGTTGTGTGGGCGTGCAGATCGATTCCGTCTTGAAAATTCGTCATTGGCGTTCCTATTATGGGCCTTGCGATGCTGGTAAGTCAAGTGAATTCCGACGAACGAAAGGCGCTTAGACCAGAACGGAACCGCCGCTGATCCAAAGGCGTCTTACTTGGTAAGATTTACTATGAGCAACGTCAAGGAGACAGCCTTATGAAGCCTCACGCCATTAGCATCTTTGCCCTCGCTGTCCTGTCCACGGGAGTCTGTGCGGCGGCGCCGCATGGCTCGCATTGGATTGTCCCCGGGCGCGGCGTGGGCCAGACAGACCTTGGCCCCGAGGGCGCCAAAACGCTCGCCCGTCTCCCACGCCCGACTGCGGGAGACGCCGGGATGTCTCAGACATACTCCGTCTGGGTATCGCACGCCTTGGGGCGCCGCGACACGCTGTTTGTCCATACGGTCAGCAATGGCGCTCTCAACGTCCGGCCCAGAAACGGCGTGACTATTGACACGATCCGCGTTACCTCGCCCTGGTATCGCACGCGGAGTGGTGTCGGTCCTGGTTCGACGCTCGCGCAGATCCGCCGCCAGTTCCCCAGCGTTCGCCCCATCGACAGCAGGCGCTTGGTGTTCGATGCGAAGGGACTGGGGATCGCCTTCGAATTCCCGAAAGCCGCCACGGCGTCTACTACCTGCATCGCGGTAACGGTTCACCCACGGGGCGACGCGAATATCCCGATGGCGAGTCAGGTGAACGAAGTCTTGAAGAACGGAAGCAGTCATCCCGAGTAATACTGCATTTCAATTTGTGTTAGCTTGCGCCGCCGGTCGCCCGGATATTCTGCCCGGTCACCCAGCGACCCGCGTCGCTCGCCAGAAAGCCCACCACGTCCGCGATATCGTCCGGCTGTCCGAGCCGCCCCAGCGGCACGGTCTGCGACATATCCGTCCGAAATTCTTCCGGAACGACCTTCTTCAGGAGGTCCGTCTCGGTCATGCCCGGCGAAACTGTATTGACAGTAATCCCACGCGGACCCAGTTCCCGCGCCGCCGCCATGGCGAACTGCTCGACCGCGCCCTTCGTTCCGCCATAGAGCGCAGCCTGCGGGACGCCCAGGATCGTGACCCCGCTGGAGATGTTGACGATGCGCCCGCCTTGCTCCATAACCTTCGCGGCCTCCTGCATGGCGAAGTAAACGCCTTTGACGTTCAAATTAAAGAGCATATCAAATGTCTCTTCCGTCGTCTCCGTGATCGGCCCAAACAGCGCATCCCCAGCGTTATTGACCAGAATATCCAGACGCCCAAATTTTTCTTTGGCCACTTCGAATAATTTTCTTACGTCAGTAACCAAACTAATGTTCCCTTGAACTGCGAACGCCGTCCCGCCCCGCGATGTAATCCCCTCGACCACGTCCCGCGCCGCATCTTCATTGCGCGCATAGTTGACGACCACGGATGCGCCGTCCGCCGCTAGCCGCTCCGCGATCGCTCTTCCGATGCCGCGCGACGCGCCTGTGACGATTGCGACTTTGCCGGCGAGGGGGAGATTGGTGTTGGTAGTCATGGGTGATTCCTTCTAAGTATTCGATAATTTGGGGATATTATAGCAGTTCTCGTGTCGCGTTCGTTTCACCTCTCCCGCTATTTCTACCCACCCCGGCGCTTCGCGCCACCCCTCCCGCGACGGGAGTGGGTTGTAAGATTGTCTCTTACGTGCGCCGACCGCGATATCGATCCTCATACCCACTCCCGTCG
>JAOQAA010000461.1 GCA_025963815.1 Capsulimonas sp. | reverse complement strand
GCCCGGCATGCTGATTTATCGAAAGACGGGGGCGTTTGACGCGCAGTCGGCGACTTGGATCGCCTTTGGCGGCTTGTTCGGCGCACTGGTGGGGGGATACACCGCCGTGCATCATATTAGCGCTTTTGCTCAGGTCACGGCTTATGGAGCACTGGCGTCGTTGATCGGGGCGTTTTGGATCCAGGGCGAACTCGGCCGTCGCGGCAACGCCGATTCCACTAAGTAACGGATTAGTCTTTCGCTCAGTCGCAGCGAAAGACCGATCCGTTAGTTCAGGACGTGCGGGAGGCCGACGGGGCCGCCATAAGAGCAGGCAGCGTAGGATTTGATGTCGTTGAGCTGATACACGCTTCCATTGGTCGGACAAAGCGGCGCAGATTTGGATTTGATATAGGGTGAGATATCGCTCCAAACGGGCGTATAAGTATTGGAAGCGTCATGCTCCAGCGCGAACTGTTCCTTCGCTGACGTGATATTGCGCAGGTTGGCGACGCAGGCGCGCGCCTGTCCAAGGTCTCGGGCATGCAGAAATGCGGGCGTGGCGATATTCAGCAGCATCCCGATCACCAAAATGACGATCATGATCTCCACTAACGTAAAGGCCGATCGGCGCCGGCGCCGCATGCGGAGTGCGCTTCGAGATTTCATGACTATCGTGCTTACCTTTCGTTTCCAGTCGCTCCATTGAAAACACAAACGACATTGTCATTATCGGCAGACGGTGGGATTTCTCCAGAGCGGATCGTAATGGACCTGGGAACTTTTCTGGCTTTTACGTCGCCTAAGTTTATGTTCCCACGCTCTTCAAATGGGGATGTCGCCGTATGAAAACGCTTCTGATTGTCAATCCCACAGCGGGGCAAGGGCGTCCGCAGGAACTCCTCGCGGACGCCGAGGCGTTCACCCGTGAGTTCGTTTCGGAGATCATCGTGACGCAGTCGTCCGGCCACGCCGAGGCGGCGGCCAAGCGCGCGGCGGAGAACCGCAGCGCCGATTGCGTCCTGGTCGCCGGCGGAGACGGCACCGTCAACGAAGTCTTGAACGGATTGCTGGCGGGCCGGGCCGATGATGGTCCGACGCTGCCGATGGGCATCATCCCGCTCGGAACGCAGAACGTTCTGGCGCATGAACTGGGCGTTCCCCGAGGCGGCTTCGCTGAGATCACCGAGATGGTGCGCAACGGCCGGACGCGCGATATCGATGTCGGCGAGGCGCAGGGCCGCTATTTCGCTCTGATGGCGGGCTTCGGGTTCGACGCCGCCGTTGTCGGCGAGATCGTACAGCCGATGAAAGAGCTGATGGGACCGGCGGCCTATGTGTTTGGGACACTGGGCGCGTTGGCGAAATACCGAAGCACTTCGATCAAGCTGACGCTGGACTCGGAAGAGATCCGAACCGAAGCCTTTCTGGTCGTGGTCGCCAACTCCGCGCTCTACGCCTACCACCAGATCAAGCTCGCCCCGTTCGCCGTGGTGGACGACGGCTGGCTGGACATTTGTGTCTTCGAGCGCGCTCCAATGGACCGTGTGGGTTTCGTGACCCAGATCATGGCGGCGCTCGCCGGTCGGCACTTGAAAGACCCGCGCGTGCGCTATTATCGCGCACGTCGAATCCAGATCGAATCCGATCCTCCGGTCCAGGGGCAGCTCGACGGAGACATGTACCATTACACCCCAATGACGATCACATTGGAGCCGCGCGCGCTCCGCGTTCTGGTCCCTTAGGCGTTCGGCGGCGCCAGGGGTGTTAACGGAGTTAGTCTCTCGGGTACAATAAGCAATACACGCTCCGCGCCAATTCGAATACGCGCGAAAATTTGACTTCCGCAGGCTGCGCCGAGAGCTGCTGGACCGGTACGAAGATGGCCGACGATTATGAACCCCTCTATCAAGCGCTGATCGACTGCGCTCGGACCTACCATCCCGATGCCGACATCGCTCTGATTCGTCGGGCGTTCGACTACGCCGCCGAAAAGCATGAAGGTCAGTTCCGCCGCTCCGGCGAACCGTATATCATTCACCCCATTGCTGTCTCAACCATTCTCGCCGAGCTGGAAATGGACGACGCGACGATTGCGTCCGGCCTGCTCCATGACGTCATTGAAGACTGCGGCGTTACGCGCGATCAGCTCGCGCATGAGTTCGGCGCGGAGATCGCCGATCTCGTGGACGGCGTTACCAAACTGAAGCTGGCCGACTTCGAGTCGCGCATGGAAAGCGACGCTTCCAAGATCGACGCCCCGCAGCTGCCTCCGCCCAGTCCCAACCCCGAAAGTCCGGAAACCGCAGCTCGTAAAAAGCGGCACGGCGAAACGAACAAGTCGGCGGCGAACCTGCGCAAGATCCTCCTCGCGATGGCCAAAGACCTGCGCGTCATGGTCATCAAGCTCGCGGATCGCCTGCACAATATGCGTACGCTTTCGGCAATGCCGGAGCACCGGCAGGTCAAGGTCGCTCAAGAGACCCTGCAGATCTTTGGACCACTGGCCCATCGTCTCGGAATCTGGCAGATCAAATGGCAGCTGGAAGATCTCGCCTTCAAGTATACAAACCCCACCGCGTACAATGAGATCAAGCAGAAGCTGGACCGCACCCGTTCGCAGCGCGAGCAGGAGATCGGCGTCGCCACCAGTATGCTGCGCGAGCGCCTCGCCGCAGAGAACATCGAAGCGGAGATCCAGGGCCGCCCCAAGCACCTTTACTCCATCTACAACAAGATGCAGAAGCAGGATATCGATCTGAACGAGGTCTACGATCTCATTGCCCTGCGTGTGATCGTGAACAGCGTCCCCGAATGTTACCATGCCTTAGGCGTCGTGCATGACCTCTGGATGCCCGTGCCGGGGCGCTTTGACGACTATATCGCCAAGACCAAGTCCAATGGCTACCAGTCGCTGCACACCAAAGTCTTGGGGCCGACCGGCGAACCGCTGGAAATTCAAATTCGCACCGTCGAGATGCATCGCCTTGCCGACTTTGGGATTGCGGCGCACTGGCAGTACAAAGAGGGACGCGCCAAAACCTCAGGGGATCGGGGTTTCGAAAAGAAGATGAGCCTGCTGCGCCAGCAGCTTTTCGACTGGCAGTCCGACGCCAAGGAGCCAGGGGAGTTCCTGCGCTCGGTCGTCAGTGATCTTTTCACCGATCAGGTCTTCGTCTTCACGCCCAAAGGCGATGTTCTGGACTTCCCGCGCGGCGCCACGCCCGTGGACGCTGCTTATCGAATCCACTCCGATCTTGGCCTGCATTGCGTCGGCGCCAAAGTCAATGGAAAGATCGTTCCGCTCACCTACCAGTTCAATAACGGCGATATCGTGGAGATTTTAGCGCGGCCGAACGCCAGTCCCTCACTCGACTGGCTTGCGAGCGCCAAGACCAGCCACGCGCGCACCAAGATCAAGGCCTACTTCCGCAAGCTGCGCTTCACCGCCAACGTCGCTCGTGGCCGAGAGTTGATGCAAAAAGAGCTGGACCGGCTGCACATGGATAGCAAGCATCTGCTGTCCACGGATATCCTGACCAAGATCGCCACCGCGATGGCAATGCATTCCCAGGAAGAGCTGCTTGCGGCGATCGGATACGGCGATGTCGCCGTCGGCACAATGCTCACGAAGCTCAAAGCGCTCACTCAGGAAACGACGCACACCGCGCCTACCTACGAGCGCAAGGGCGGAAATACCGGGAAGCTTCAGGTCGGTGGGGATTTAGAAGACGTCGCGATCACGCGCGCCAAGTGCTGCCAGCCCGTGCCTGGCGACGAAGTCACCGGCTACATGACGCGCGGTAAGGGCGTGGCCCTCCACCGTCACGGCTGCCCAAACATCACGCA
>JAOQAA010000379.1 GCA_025963815.1 Capsulimonas sp. | reverse complement strand
TCGGCAGAACGACCATTCCACGCCCGCCCGCTGCCGACCACGCCGCCAGCGCCTCCTGCTGGTAGGGGCGGGGCGTCACATCGAGCGTAGGCAGTTCGGTTTCCAGAAGATAGGGCGCGGCCGCTTCGGCGAGAGAATCGTCGAGGTCTTCGGAGTCGAGGTCCGCGTTGAAAATGTCGAGTTGTTCTAGGGCGTCGGACATTGGGTGGTGCTTTCTATGCGGGGATGCTGGATGGCCCTCATCCCCCGGCCCCTTCTCCCAATTCTGGGAGAAGGGGAGGCAGAGTTTTTAGTTTAAGATCGTAAAGTTCAGAACAAAAATCCGAATCTTAATCGGACTCCCCCTCTCCCAGAATTGGGAGAGGGGGACGGGGGGTGAGGGCCTCACTCCAACGCCGCTCGCAGACGTTCATTTTCAGTGCTCTGGAGCGCCTCGTCGTCGAACAGCGACAATTGGGCGATCTGGGACGTTCGCTTCTTTCCAAATCCCCAGACGCTTTCGAGTTTGCCGGTGCGCGCGGCGCGGACAACATCTTCGGCGTGCTCCGCGCCGAGCGCTTCGTGCAGATGCTGGGCGGTGCGCGGGCCGACGCCGGGGATCTCCATCAGCGCTTCCATGTAAGGCGGCAGGTCTTCGCAAAGTTCATGGAAGTATTGCATCTCGCCCCGGGTAGCCAATTCCCGCAGCTTGATTTGGAGATGCTCGCCCATCTCCCATTTGCGATGCGCCATGCGCGCGTTCTCATTCGGGCCGCCGAGGATCGCGGCGGCGTTGGCCCGGCTGCGCAGCAGCGCTCGGGCGCCGCGCTCGTAAGCGCGGATTCGATAAGGGTTGTCGTCACGGTCGCGCAGCAAAGTGGCGATGTTGAACAGCATCGCCGCCATCTCGCGATTGGTCATTTTATGCGGTTTTTGCGTTATCGAACACATGTTCATATTATACCCGATATGACGGGAAAATAACATACTCTTGTTTTACAGTTCTCTTGACAGGGGAGCCCGACAGGCGCTATAATGCGGGGAAATCGCGGGACTTTGGCGATGGAGGTTTGAGGAGAGGAATTCCAACAATTGACTGACGCCCGCCGCTGTCCGCGCTGCCAGGGCGAGTACCCTGAGGGCGCGCGTTTCTGTCCGTCGTGCGCGCAGGCGCTGACTTCGGATGCCCTGGAATATCCGATGTCGGCCCTGGAGCTTGCGGTCAGCCGTGTGCGCGGCCTGCTGATCCCGGCGCTGGTGTTTACAGTCGCGGTGCTTGGTATCGCTGTGATGGTCCTGGCGTCCAAGCTGGAGCGAGTCACGCGTCAAGCGTACGGCGCCGCCAAGACGGCTTCGACCCTCGCGCCCTTGTCCTCTTCCGATGCCCCAGCCATTTCCCCCGCCTTTCCAGACGACGTCGCGACCTACTTGCGGTTTCTCCAGCAGATCGAACAGAATCGCGTTGCCCTGGTTCGGCGCAAAGCCGCTCTTTACGCTCCGCCATCCCCAAACGCTTCCGGCGAGCCGCCTCCCCCCGATCCCGCCGCCGCCTGGCTGACCTTGGTGCGCGACTTCCATACCCAGCCGATCCCTGAAGCCTGCAATCCCCTCGCCGCCGAATACAACGGACTGCTGAACACCACGAATTCCGGCAGCGATACGACCGCCCTCGACGGAGTCGCCGCCCGCGCCGACGATGAGCTGAAAAAACTTGCGCAGCGCTATGGCGCAGCGCCGCCGTTCAAGATTGGGGAAAAGTAGGACTGGGCCCCGTCCCCAATCCTAGAGGCAGAGGGCCCAGTCCTATGGAGCCGAAGCAGAAGTTAACTGGGGATATTTTCGCCGAAGGCGATATCGCCGTCGCGCAGACGCTTCAGACGCCATTGGGCGTAAAAGAACGCCAGGACGGTCACCGGCAGCGCGGCGGCGACGCCGAACATCATTCGCCATGTTGTCTGTACCCAGAGCGGCGAGATGGCTTCGAAGAACTCCTGGTAGTTGGTGAAGATCAAGGAAGTGGCAATCCCGATAATGCCAACGGCGAGCAGCGTGGAAATCCCTCGCCCAGTGCGAAGCGCCGTTGTGTGGGTCGCCATCGCCGAGCCAACGGCGGCGCCCATCGCCAGCATCGTCGCCACGAAGATCTGACCGACCATCCACGCCGTCAGCGCCGGCCCAAGGCCGACCTCGGGTGAGGCCGCCGCCTGAAGATAGAGCGCCAGCAGCACTGCCGCGAACGCCGCCCACGCGATTATTGAAGCGGCTAAATTCGCCCAAATCAACCCCCAGAAGATCTGCGCCGAGCGCAGCGGCGTCAGCAGGATGAATCCGAGTCCGCCCGTCTGCTGATCCCGGCGGAAAATCTCCTCGCACTGCGCGGGCATTCTTAACCCCAGCGCGCACACTTGCAGCGTCAATATCACTCCCGCAACGCTGGCGTACGTTTCTGGTGTGACAAGAGGCCAGTTCGGCGTGCTGATGTGAAAGAAGCGGATCCAGGAAAGGCCTTCGGCGAAACCCATCGCGAGATCCGGATAAAGCGCCGTGGCGACTTCGAGCAGGACAAACAGCGCGGGAACGATGAAGACCCATTGATACCACGCACCCGAGCGCGTCCGGGATCGGATATCTCGGATGAACAGGGGATTGTCGATCCGGGCGCAGATCCATCCCATCAGCGCCTCGGTTCTGTTCCCGTAGACGATTCGTTTTGGCCGAGAGGGTAACTGCGCGGCCACCGCGCGCGGGCTTGCCGCCTTGACCGCCGCCTTCTGTTTCGGCTCCCGAGGCGCCGCTGGCTCGGACTGCGGGAGAGCGCCACCAACGTATCGGTATCCCAGCCACAGACAAATCAAGCTCAGGATGAGAGGCGCCGCCAGATACTCGGTGACCGGAACAGTAGCGCCATAGGGCCAATGGACTACTCCATCGCTGTTGAGAGCTCCGCGAGCCATTTCTGCCTCCACACCTGGAAAAAGATGCAGCCAAGCGAGTAGTGGGCTGGCGGCGCTCAGATGCCAGAGTGCGGGAAACGGCGTGAAGATGGCGACGATCGGGCTGAAAAAGAGCAGCGCCGGCGCTGCGCGGAGCCAGCGGCGTTGTGCGCCTTGCATCGGCGACGCAAGCAGCACGTTGACGCCCAGGCAATAACAGAGTGTCATGCCCGTCGTGAGCGCGAACTGGGCGAGTGTCTGGAGCACGGGGCCTGACACAGGCGAGACGCCGCCCAGCAGGCAGACAACAACAAACATCGCCAGCGCCGCCCGGAGTGGACGCCCCGTTCGCCGGATCAGCCGTCGAGTCAGCTGTATCGGCCGCCGGCGCAATGGCTGCCCTGAGAGTGTTACGCGCATGGTGATGGCCCGCCACGTGGCGTTCAGCAGCGCGGGAAGACCGAATAGCAGCAGCAGGCCCGCTTGATCCCAGCCGCCGCCCGAGCCACGCCCAAGCAGAGCGGCTGTGTCTCCGGAAGTGATGCAGACATTCCAGGCGTAACCAGCCAGGAGAATAATCGTCAGCCTCTGTGTCCACCGCGAAATCGTGGCGGCTCGTCGGGCGATCGGCGCGCGCGAAATTTCGGACGCCTCTCCTACGGTCAAAGCCGCGCCTGACCGCAAAACGCCCGCGATACGCGTGAGCGCCAGCAGAGGCAGGAGATAGACGAGTGTGGGAAGACTGCCATGGTAGAAGGGCAGCGTGGCGTCCATCAGCTTCACAGCGAAGTAAGGCCAGCTAAAAAAGACGCCGGCCAAGACAAACTGCGCGTGCGGAAGGGCGGCTTCCACCGGCTGGAGGAGATGGAGAATCCAGCCTCCTCCAAATATCCGGGAGAAGATCTGCACAAAAAAGCCGAACATGACCACGGCGATGATCGTCATCGATGTGCGATCTGTCCCCTGATCCTGGCGTTGCTGTCGCGCCTGCGCCTGACGCAAATTCCGCTGTTGCGTAAGCGTCGAGACCGCCCCTCCTAGTCCCGGCAAAACATACGCTGGAGGCTTCAGAGAG